>NZ_JBNHEP010000017.1:0-34531 GCF_050015995.1 Dapis brunnea BLCC-M229
TTTGAAATTTTATTTTTGGTCATTTGTCAAAAAAATTAGATGCGTTTTCCCTGCAGCCAAAGGCAAAGATTTACTGGTACAGGTTAAAGCTGTTTCTGTTAATCCAGTAGATACTAAAGTCCGCTCTCCTCAAGATAAGGTTGAATCCCAACCCCGTATTCTTGGTTGGGATGCAGCAGGTATAGTGGTAGAAGTTGGAGCACAAGTAACAGAATTTCAACCTGGAGACGAGGTTTATTATGCAGGAGATATTACTCGTCCTGGTAGCAACAGCGAATTTCATCTAGTAGATGCCAGAATTGTTGGTCGCAAACCCCAGAATTTAGATTTTGCTCATGCAGCAGCTTTTCCTCTTACTGGTATCACTGCTTGGGAAGCTCTATTTGAAAGATTGAATATTGATAAAAAAGGAGCAGATGCAGGTAAATCAATTTTAATTATCAATGGTGCAGGGGGAGTTGGTTCTATTGCTATTCAGCTAGCGAAACTAGCCAAACTTAAGGTTATTGCTACAGCTTCTCGTCCTGAAACTATTGCTTGGTGTCAAAAACTAGGTGCTGATGAAGTGGTTAATCATCGAAATAATCTAGCAGAAGAGATTGAGAAAGTTGGTTATCAAAATGTCAATTATATTCTTTGCTTGAACGATACTGATGGTCATTGGCAAGCTATGACTAGAGCGATCGAACCCCAAGGCACCATCTGTTCTATTGTGGAAAATGAACGACCGCTAGATATGGAGACTTTAAAGAGTAAGAGTGCTGGCTTTGTTTGGGAATTTATGTTTATTAGACGTGTAGTTGATAACTCTTGGGCTTACCATTCTGTATTATCGGATATCAAATTATTCAAATATGCAACTAAGATATCTAAAAGCTTAGAGTTATTTTAAACTTTCACCTGTAATAGAATAGAAATGATTGATACAATTTTAGTTGTTCAAGGACAGGAATTCAAGTCTGTAAAACGTGGTCTTAGCTGTAGTTTATCTGTACCTCCAAAATTGTTACCTCTACCAATAGGCGTTACATCTGTTAGTCGCTATTTACATCAATGGCAAGAAAAACATGATTTTTCTTCTCAGCAACCATCAACAGTATTGGTAATGGGATTATGCGGTAGTCTCTCTAGTCAATATCAACCTGGAGATGTGGTTATCTATAATGAGTGTGTTTTATTTGATGACTCTCAATTGCTTCGGCAAAAGTGCAATGAGGTTTTAACTAGCAAGTTGCAAACGCATTTACAAGAAAAAGCATCTCTGGTAAGAGGCTTAACTAGTGATCGCTTAATTTACAAGGCGGAGGAAAAACAACTACTGGGAAAAAATACTGGTGCAGAAGTAGTAGATATGGAAGGTTTTGCTATTCTCAATTTCTTCGCTAAGTTATCTGTTTCGGTGGCGATGGTGAGGGTAATTAGCGATGACTGTCACCATGATCTTCCTAATATTACTTCTGCTATAACATCATCTGGAAATTTACTACCTTTACCATTAGCGATCGCTATGTTTCGACAACCACTTGCTGCTTTGCAACTTATTCGAGGTTCGAGCAAAGGATTAAAAGTATTGCAGGAGGTAACAAGTTGTCTTTTTAGTGATTAAAAAGAATTAAACAGTTACTCTGTGACCACCCAATTTTATTTTCCTGTTCAAACTGATTTAGTAGTCGCGTTACTGTTACGCGACTGGTACTAATAATGTCAGCTAGTTCTTGATGAGTTAAGCGAATATCAAGTATTTGCCCTTCTGGCAGTTGATTTCCAAATCGGTCTGCTAACCATTTTAATAATCTCAGCAGTCGCAATTTGATTTTTCTAGAATGAATAATTCTTAATAGTTCTTGAGTTCTTTGAGTGTGGGAAAGCATTACTTCTTGAGCATAAAAATAACCCCTTGGTAAAATACTTGCCTCCACAATAGTTAAACATTCAACTTGATAAGGATAAAAAGGAAATAGAGGTTGACCAACAATATCTCCTTGACCCCAAAATCCTAGAGTAATGATATTTTCTTCTTCGTTATTGGTCAGAGTACGAACTATTCCAGAGTCTATTCGCCACAATAGTACATCTGTTAATGGTATTAGTTGACGGCGTTTAAATTGATGGCGCTTTAATTTAGGGGATGCAGTAATTACTGAATTTAAGCTCACTTTTATTCTCCTATTTATGTTGCAGAATCTGTATTTTTGTAAGCATTTCCTGCGGAATGCTTACATATTGTTGACTATGCAACAGTTACTTCTCAGCTAATTTTTTTGAGTAAGTTAATTGCTAGTTGCTGGGTTTTTTGGTTGGGAATGGGAGTATTTTGAATTTGCTTCACAGACTTGTAAAGCTGGTTTTACAAGATTATTATTTGCTTCATAGTCACTACAATTTATTGCTGTTTCAGTGAGTGCGCTATAAGGATGTACGGTACATTTTAAACGATAGTCTCCTGTAAAAAATGTACAGCGACTACAGGGAATTTGATGCAGTCGTTTAACATAATTTATTCCTGACTGAAACGTTAAATAAAAATTACGCAAACCTATAGTAATTAGTGATATCATACCAATCATAAAAATGGTACGAGCTATGCTTTGAAGTATTTCTTCAGGGAGGGAATTAATCATAGTTTCAACTATATACTGAATGAATGCTTAGTGCAAAATTCCTAGTTAGAGGTAGTAATATAACTAACCCAAAACTGAAGCGATCGCTAACTATATTAGTTATAGCGTTTAGAAGTTAAAAATAATGTCAAATAATACACTATTTTCTTCTTAAAATTAGTAACTAATTAGGGTTTGCTGAAAAAGTCTGAAGTGTGAGGGGAGCAGTGGGTAGTCGTCGGATTAGCGACGTACAGGAGAAATAGGAATTACAGAGGAGGTAGGAGGAATAATTGTCTGAGATTTTTTTCTCTATTGTTTGCTTAAAATCCTCAGATTTTGACCAATTCCCTCCTATAGCACTACGGATAAGTCAAAAGTCAAAAGTTATCTATGAGTAAGTTTGAGCATTGATAAATGTCCGCGCTCTATTTGCGTAGTGCTATCAAAGATGGAACTTTTTTAGCACTAAAAAGGTTTTAGCTTTCATCTGCAAATACTTTTGTATTTAATCAGCAAGCCATAATTATAAATGATGATATTCTAATTAACTACTGTGCAAATATCAATAATAGAACATTTAACTTGCTATTACTTGTGGAGTAACATCTGATAAAACCAAGCTATTTTCCTGCCAAAATTCTAGAAGTGGTCTTGCTACATTTAGAGGTGAAAAATGATGGAAAAAATAACGACCTTCAGGACATTCCCAAATCCGATCTTCTGGTTTTAAAAATGGTTGCCATCCTTGAATTAAATTAGGATCGATAATTGCATCATCATTACTACCACATACCATTAAAGGTACAGGAACTTCTCTCGGAATCATACTTTGGCGTTTTAATAATGAATGAGGAGATGGAGATAAATCTAAATCTCTCTCCAATATTCTAACTAAATTTTGAGTAATTTTTCTATCTTGTTCGCCAAATAAACTTTTTACCATATTAGCCAAAATTATTTCACGACTACAAGGTAAAAGATGACGATGTACATAATAATGTGCTTGCCAATCAACTGTGGGATGAACTCCTACAGATAATAAGGTTAAAGATTTCACTCTTTCTGGATATTTACGAGCATATATTAATCCTACTAATCCACTTGTACTATGACCAATAAGATGAATAGGTTTATTTAAAGGTTTGAGATAATCATGAAGTAAAGTTACAGCTATATCTAGAACACAAGGATCGTCGGGAGTTTGCAAATAATCCCATTCTGCAATTAAAACTTTTCTAGATAAGTAACGAATTAATCGCTGATTAAAAACTTGTAGACTAGGGCTAGTATTTAACCATAATACATCTGGAATTTTAGACATTGCTCTTCATTCTCCTAAGTTATTAAGATACTAATAAATAGTACCTTTGAGTAGATGATAATTTTTGGAGAAGGAAGTATCTGAAATTAGAAGTATATCTTGAGGTTTTCTAGTAGATTGTTTTTAGTCTCAACTAGATATTGCTCAAATATTCTTTCCGTTTTTTCATAAAGCTTCCTTCTCTTAGAAGTTTTGAAAGTTAAAGGAATTTCTCTGACTTAATCAACTTTAGTCAAATCTGACAACTTTGCTGCTTAAATCAGACTAAATACCAAAATCTGTTTTTAGTTGCGCTACCCATTTTTTGATCCGTTCTTCTGTTAATTCGGCTTGATTATCTTCATCTAAAGCTAAACCTACAAATTTGCCATTTTTGACTGCTTTAGATTCAGTAAAATCATAACCATCTGTAGACCAATGTCCAACAGTAGTACCTCCTAAACTAGAGATTTTTTCCTCCAACATACCTATGGCATCTTGAAAATTATCAGCATATCCTATTTGGTCTCCTGTACCAAAATAGGCTACTTTTTTGCCCTTGAAATCGATATTATCTAGTTCATCAAAGAAACCTTCCCAGTCACTTTGTAGTTCACCAATATTCCAGGTAGGACTGGCAACAATTAAATTTTGATAACCATCAAAATCATCAGTTTGTGCATCAGCCATATTATGGATAGTAACTACTCCGTCACCACCAAATTCTTTCTGAATAATTTCTGCTGCCTCTTCTGTTTTACCTGTTGTACTACCGACAAAAAGACCGATTTTTGACATTTTTACCTCCGTAGTAGTAGTTTTTCTGTTTTATACTTAGATATTGGTTTGAGAAATTTTACAACTATTGAATTAGAACTTAGTACGGGTCTAATTCATCACAATAACCAGACCAATCACTTTGTAGTTTATTCATGTTTTTGTTTGTAGTTATTGTTTTATTTTTACAACTATTTTCTGATTCTAAATATTGGAAAACATATCTGCGATCGCAGTTATTTTTAGAGCGTTTTCTTTTCCATGAAGCTAGTTTTTTTGAACCTGCCATTTTTTTATATTTCCTATGGGTGATTTATTAAAGAAAAAATTGTTAGTATGATATTTCAATCTATTTCTGAAATTTGTCAGATATTCATAATTTTTCAGGTATTATTTGAAAATTTTAAATTGTTTATTGTTTGATTACATAGTAGCTATAATCAAGTTAAAGGGTGTCTGGTAAAAAATAGTTATTCTTAAATGTTGATTTTTGTCTGAAGTGATACCTAACTGCTGCGCTCAAAATCTATTTATTGATATCCTAGGAAAAATTTGAGAAAGATTTTCAATAAGCCAGGAAAACAAAACTCAATATAATTTTATCTCCCGTTAATTAATTACTATTGTGGAATAGCCCTCTGGGTTGTTCCCTGGTTTAGGTGAAGGAACAAAAACTAAATAGGGATATATAGCAAATTTATCTCACTCAGGTGATAACGGGCAGGATGCTCGCACTACAGAAATTAATCTCAAACCCTTATGATTCTTAGGCTAAGACTTAGTTTCTAGAGATGTCTCATCCTTTAGGTTGTGCTGTCATTTAACCCACCTTATTGTATTCTGCTCTAGATAAATGAGAAATATTTCTATTTACTATTTATATTTACTCATAACTAGAGTTAGGTTGTCAAGCCCTAAAGCAAAATTTTCTATTACAGCAATTTTTCGTTTCCCGAAGCACTTGCAAGGAGATTGGCTACAACCTCCCTACTATAAGCCTTCTAGAGATATAGTTTGAGAGTTAGAATCTCAGAAATCAGAAAAATTCCAACTCTCAAAAACTTACCAGATTAAGATTATTCTCCTACACTATTTAAAGCATTTTCAACACGCTTAAAGTCAAAACCCATAGCTCGCAGAGCGTGCCATAGATGACCTTGTAAGAAAAAGAATGCTAAGAAGAAATGAGCATTTGCCAACCAACAACGAGCAGTATGAACACCTAAAGGCAACTCTACACTGTCCGCAAAATAAGGAGTAATACCCAACTTAATATCCAAAACTGGGCCGTAAAACTCTACAGGATAAGCTAAAGTATTAACGGCACAGAAATAAGCCGCCACAAATCCTGCTAGAGCAATTCCACCTAGAGAGTAAGAGAGAATTGCTTCACCAGAGAATATAAGAACTCGTTTTGCCCAAGGAAGGGGTTCCTTAACAATGTGCCAAAGGCCACCTAAAACTAGAAGAAATCCCACATAAATGTGACCTCCAACTAAGTCTTCTAAACTATTAACAGTGGCAAAATGAGTTTGATATCCATATATTACTAATGGATCGAGAGTGGGATTTGTTACTAAACGAACTGTTTGAGTTGTCGCATCATAAAGCCCACCAAAATACATAGCTTTGGCTACTAATAATAAAGCACCAAATCCTAAGAAAAGTAGGTGATGACCTAAGATAATACCGAGCTTTTTAGGGTCATCCCATTCAAAGTGAAAGTTCTTTGCTCCACCTGTTGCATCGTTTAAATTTTCTGGAGCCTTAAAGGTGTGAAAAAGCGCTCCTGCACCTAATACTGCTGATGAAATTAGATGTACAACACCAATCACAAAATAGGGATAAGTATTTAGTACTACTCCACCTTCTCCAATACCTAAACCTAAAGTTGCTAGGTGAGGGAGTAAGATTAAACCCTGTTCTCCCATAGGTAAATCAGGGGAATATTGAGATATTTCAAACAGAGTAAATGCCCCTGCCCAAAAAGTAATTAGAGCTGCTTGACCTGCATGAGCAGATATGAATAAACCAGATAGTTTAGCGAAGCGGGCATTTCCAGCCCACCAATCGTATTTAACTTCTGGAGTACCATAAGTTTGCATGAAGTTTTGCCTCTTTGAATTATGGTCAATAGTTTTTCAAGACAGTAAATACTAATTTTTATACAATAATTAATAACTGTCTATATTGAATATACTTAAATAAGTATATCAGAAAAACCGTATGATTAATTACTTTTTTTTTGAAAAAATAATTAAGAGATTATTAATCCGATAATAGTCAATACAATTTACAATTGCTAATGTCTCAGCAATTACAGTCAAAATGGCTTGAACGCTATTATTTGTGGCTAATTTATGGAGATTAAATCTTCAAAAATCAGGTCTCTAAGAGTAATAAATTTGCCAAAATTGTCTATTTTTAATCACAGAAAATTAGATGACTATTTAACTAAAAAATATTGCCACTATTAGCAATATTTTCTATAAAAAAGTCAACATTTATGGCAGTTTTAGGGATAAAACTGCCTCAACATATATTCTAATTTTCTGTAATTTTGAGTCGTGAGCTGATTCTATTGATAATGCGATCGCCGATCATAGTATCGACCTGATACTCAGTCCTATTCTGTATTGTTGAAAAGAGTGGAAGATTTTTCTTTGGTTGCTAATTGTGGTATCATAGCTTTAATCAAAATACATATCTTTGGCCACTAATTTCTAGTGGTCATTTTTTTGTCTTCAAATTTAGATGTCCATTGCTAGTCCACAAATCAATAGTTTTTTGATTTTGGAGCAAAAGATTGAATATTAATGACAACTGTCACAATTTTAGGTTGGAAGGCCCAAAAGTATATTACATACTTATTGCAACTAATATTCAATAAATTTCTAGTTTTGTCAAGAGTCTTTTGATATTTTTTTTCATTAATTTTTGCTACTGAGTATAGAGGTAAATCTTAAGAAATCCCTAAATTTAGTTAACACAAAATTTTTGTTGACATTAGGTATTCTTAATACAAATATTTTTAAATTAAATACCTAAAAAGTATTGACAAGTTTTGTCATTAGAGTCATAATCATAATTACATTGCTTATGGTGTTCTTCTCTCTGGTAGGACAACGTATTATAGAAACTTTGAGTCCCTCAGTGTAACTGATAATATTTTTTAGTTACACTGGAAAGCAATTAGGGACTCTTTATTATTTTGCTCCTCAACATTAAGCAAGTCTAAATTTATACATAGGAAGGTCTGTATTGAGTGGAAGTCGCGAGTGCGATAACTGGGGATTGCATATTTGCTACATGAATTATAGTTTTAGAGAAATAGGAAGTAAAAGATGGGATTTACCTTTTGTGCAAAGCTTCATCCCTTGCTTCAGCAACGCCATAACTGTATAACCGGATTTGAGATTAGCCTTTCTTATTTCGCTACAATTAATTTGGCGGTCGCAGGAAAAAAATAGGTATAGCACTAGGCAAATACGTTAGGAAATTGGTAAAAGTTGAAAACCTTTTGCGATCGACTTTTGTATGAGCGCCTTCCGGGTAGCGGTATATATCTATAGAACCCCTAAGCGGATCTATGATCGGGAGTGTAGGGAGTGTAGGGGGTGTGGGGAGATGTGGTATTGGAGGTATTCGAGGTGTATGAGAGTATTTTTCAACCTTTTTCTCCTATTAGACATCTCTAATAATAAACAATCATGCTCCCTGCTCCCACATAAATCATCTATTCTTTTTCCCTACTCCCTGCTCCCTGCTCCCTACTCCCTCTTTTCTGGAGATACGCTTAGGACTTCTATAGACTATTATTCTGAATAGGAAGTTACTAAGTAGAATATAAGTAAAGGATAGACTACTAAAAACAGGAATAATTTTGATGTCAACTACTGCTAAAACTCCACGGGTAAGTGTAATTATACCTGTATACAATTGCGATCGCTATATTAGTCAAGCTATAGAAAGCGTTTTAGCCCAAACTTATCAATCTTATGAAATTATTGTGATTGATGATGGCTCCACAGACAATACCCGCTTGGTTTTGCAACCTTATATTGAGAAGATTCGTTATGTATATCAAGAAAATCAAGGGGTTTCAGCTGCCCGGAATTATGGCATTGATTTAGCGCGGGGAGAACTAATTGCTTTTTTGGATGCGGATGATTTTTTCTTACCAGATAAACTGACTGCTCAAGTAGGAGTATTTGACGCGCAACCAAATTTAGGAATTGTTCACAGTGGATGGCGCAGAGTGAATCAGCAGGGTGAAACTATTAAGGATGAGACACCTTGGAATTATGTGCCTAAGTTGAATTTGGAGGGATGGTTGCGGTGGAAACCAATTGGCACAATGGGTACTTTGATGTTTCGGCGAGATTGGTTAAAACAGGTGGGGAGTTTTGAGGTAGGATTAGGTCAAGCGGAGGATGTAGACTTGGTATTGCGTTTGGCTGTGCGTGGTTGTGAGGCTGAGTGGTTGCAACAGTCTACTGTTTGTTATCGTCAGCATGACCGGAATACTATGCGGGATGGAGTGTCTCAGGCGCGATCTATTAATGGAGTTTTGGATAAGTTTTTTGCCTCGGAGTCTATTCCTTTAGGGATTCAGTTGTTAGAAAAACAGGTGCGCTACAATACTTTGGTCTGGAGTTCATGGTATTTGTACTATACAGGTTTTTATTCTGAGATGGTGGAGTATTTACAAAAGTCTTGGCAATATACTCCTTTTTTACCTGTGGGAACAGTTATTAATTGGATTGAGAGTTTCACAGGATTTTCTGAAAATATGGGGGATGATTTGGATGCTGATAAATTAGCGAAAACTGATGAATGGCAACAGTTGATGGGTTGGGTGATTAGTAATAGTGGAGTTTCGTGAAATGTAGTAATATCATGTCCGGTTGAATACTTATAAATAAACGACGGAGGAGTCAGGAGTCAGGAGTCAGGAGTCAGGAGGGAAGAAAGAAGGAAGAATCAGGAAGTTTTTTTCATCACTAATTATCCGGACATGATATAATTGCTAAGAGACTGTTGTTGATTGCATTTTTACAATTAACTATCAGCTATTAGCAATTAGCAAAGTACCTATAGCAATTCCTATACTGGTAAGGTACAAAATTCGTTTGTTTTAGGGAACAGGGAACAGGGAACAGGGTATAGGGTATAGAACCCCTAAGCGTATCTATTTGTCTACTTAAATATAGGGAGATGGGGGGGTGGGGAGTGTGGGGAGTGTGGGGTGTGTGGGGTGTGTGGGGAAATGGGGTGTATTATACCAAATCTCAAAAGTGTTGCTACATCTCCTAATGGTAGGGACGTTGCATGCAAGGTCTGTACAGAGCTTGGGTTAATGCCAATAATCGTTAAAAAAATGACTGAAGGTTACTTATTACTTAATAACTGAAGTCCCATGGGGAGTATAGCATTAATGCATGGGAATTGGTATTAGACCTCTCCCAAAATCCCAAATTCAATCAATTATTAATTATTAATAATTAAATAATTCTGGTTTAAAGCCTCCCCTTGGATAGGAGAAAACAAAGACAATATTCCTTATATTCAATTCCCGAGCGGTTTTAACCAGAGGTAATTATCAATTATCAATTATCCATTATCCATTAATGAATTCTCCCTATTCCCTCTTTTCTGGAGATACCTTCAGGGCTTCTATAGAATAGAAATAAAGATATATTTACCTCATTAGTCTAAGAAACCCTATATTTTTTGCCACAGTTTCACAGGTTTTTTGTTAAAAAGTATAGCAGAGAAAAACCTCCGAAAAATATTAAAGGAACTGCTATCATTAAAATTATTAAACCTAAAGGAACTCCAGAGGAAATTACATAGACTAATATTGCTGTATAGGGAATCAAAACACCAATTCCTGCAAGAGTTAATTTTTTAGGAGTCCACTTGATATCTTTTTTTAGACCTTTAGTCAGCATCTTTTCATCTTTCCCTTTTAAAATTTTTCTTGTCATCGACTACTCCTTTAAGTAAAAATAACGAGATTGTTTGATTGTACCTATCTTTTATTGTAATATTAATTTCATAAAATATTGCTACAGTCATGACACAGGGAATAGGGAATAGGGAACGGGGAACAGGGAAAGAAAAAAAAGATAAAAAAAGAGGAAAAAATGTTTTATTTTGACAATTTATGGAATTTATAATTTTTTATTGTAGGAATAAATCACATGCTTAAGATGTAACTTCCTTTTTTGAATTTTGAATTGGGTATAACTATTCCCAAAAAACTGAAGCAAGTTCAGTATTATTTCCAGTTAAACTCTATTCCTAAATATTCTTCTAATCTTTGATTATGAGGTTGAAAATATTCACTCAATTTCTGGCGCATCTCATCACTTATTGGTGAATAATGTCCTGGATTTAACTTTCTATATTCAGGCAGTTGATGTTCTGGTAATCCTAAAAATTCAAATACTTGTTTCATGGTTTCTACAGGTTTTTGATAAAGGTATTCTCCTTTTAAAATTAGTATTTGTTCTCTGGGAAATACTGCTAACCATTTATTGATAAATTCTACATAAATACCACGCCCTATATAGTTGCCTGGTTGTTGCCAATAATTTTTATCTCCTTGGGGTTTTTCGGGATTTTTGTTGAGTATTTCTAACTCTGAATTTATTGCTGTTTCAAAGGAGCGATCTTCCCAATTTAACCTAATCCAATGATTGTATTGAGAGAAGGTTCTATCTACGGGGTTTCTCAAAATTACTAATAGTTTTACTTCTGGAAATACATTATATATTCGCTCGGCAGTCTGATAATTTTCGAGATAGTTAGGAGTTGCTTCTCCAGTGATAAAATTTTCTGATTTAGGAATAGGAGGAAAGTGTGCGAGATACCAATTAATTCCTTTGTTGAAGTCTCGATACCAAAAATGTGTTTCTTTTTTAATTGCTGGTATTACCTGGGGATGTTGAGCAATATAATTTTCTAGGGAAGTTGTACCACTTTTTTGAGCGCCGATAATAATAAAGTTAGGACCGTTAATATTTTTTAAATCCCAATTTTGTTCAACAAAAGTAGGATGAGATTGGCGAGTTTTCTTGTAGGAGGCAGTTTGATAATTTTTGATTGCTGCATCTAAGTTTCCTGTTGCTGTGAGAATTTCTCCGAGGTTAACATAAGACCAAATGCTTTCTGGGTTTTCTTGAGTAATTTTTTGAAAAAATTCCAATACTTGTTGTAGTTTTCCTTGTTTAATCAGAAAGTTTAATAAATTAGAATAGAAGAAAAACCAGGGATATTCAGGTTTGATTTGAATTGCTTTTAGATAAGCTTCGGCAGCTCGATCTAATTTCTGAAGTTTAAGTAATATATTCCCTAGGTTATAGTGAGCTATGAATTTTTTGGGGTTTTTGTTAATAGTATTTTGGCAATCAGTTAGTTCCTGGTCTAATTGATTTTTTTTGTTTTCTAGTTGGGCAAGTTGCCTGATGATTTCTGGATGATTTTGCTGTACCTGCAAACCTATATTATAAATGATTATTGCTGGATTAAATAGATTTTTTTCCCCTAGTAAATTTCCGAGTTTTAAGTAAAATTCTGGAGCTTCTGGCTGAATTGATAATTCTTTGATGGGGGTAGATTTCTGTTGTTGAGGATTTTGAATAATCTGAGAATAATAGTTAATAGTTTCTTTGAGATTTGATTGAGATTGTTTTTCTAGAGCATATCCGAGTTGTTCATGGATACTTGGTAATTCTTGATTAATTTTAAAGGCATACAGATAAGCTACTACTGCTTCATTCCATCTTTGAAGTTTGATTAATGTTTCTCCTAAACTGTAGTAAGACCAGAGAAAATTAGGATTAAGTTTAATAGCTTCATGGTAGGCAAGGATGGCTGAATATAACTCTCCTTTTTCTTGGAAAAGATTAGCTAATTTATGATGAACTACCCAAGTTTCTGATTGTAATTCTATAGCTTTTTGATAAGCATTAATAGCTGTACCTAATTCTTTTTGTTTGACTAAAGCATCTCCCAGACAATGATAAGTAACAGCAGCTTGAGGATTTAGTTGAAGTGCTTCTTGATAAGAAGAAATTGCTTTTTTCCACTGCTGAGTATTGGCAAAAGCTTTACCTAAGCTGTGATGAGACCAGGAAAATTTTGGATTAAGTTTAATGGCTTTTTGATAACTTGATATAGCTGCTTGCCATTTTTCCTCTCGACTATAAATTTCTCCTAAATTATGATGTGCTTGAGCGAGGTTTGGGTTTAATTTAAGCGATCGTTCGTAACAGGCGATCGCTTCTTCTTTTCGGTTATATGTTAATAGAGTTTTTGCTAACTTCAAATATTCTAAATCTGTTGCCCATTCTGGTTTTAAAGTAAATGCTTTATACGAGCAAGAAGCTGCTAATTCTGGCTTGTCTATTTGATGGTATATTTCTGCTAAAGCACGGTAACCACTGGCAAAATTTGGTTCTAGTTTGGTGGCTATTTGGTAGAAGGTAACAGCTTTATCCCACTGCTGTTGTTTGACATAAATACTCCCTAAATTAGCATGAGCTTCAGCTAAATTTGGTTGCTTTTCGATAGCTTTTTTGTACCAAGTAATAGCTGAATCTAAGGCATCTATTTTTTCCATGATTTGCCCTATAGTATTGCTAACTGGTGCAAAGTCTGGAACTAATTCTAAAGCTTGTAAAGAAGTGGCATAAGCTTTATCAAAATCTCCTTGAGTTAGATAAGATTCTGCTTCTTGATTTAATTTTAATGCTACTACTTCTGGATTTTCCATTCAATTATTTTTACTCCTTATCAAATCCATAAAAATTAGTGTGAAAATTAGAATTTTAAAAAATAATGTTACGAATAGTAAGTGTGATTATAGCACTATACGCTAGTTAGAAGTAAAAGGTTTAAATCCTCTATTTTTAAGTAGAAAAAAATAATATTTCCTTATATTCAATTCTCTTACGGTTTTAACTAGAGGTAATTATCCATTATCTATTACCCATTAATGAACTACTTTCAATAAAATTTATCTTATTTTTGACTATAGATACTAAATCATTAATCTGATAATTATCTAAATTAACTGGTATCATTGTCACCTTCCGAGAATCAAGTCGTAAATCCTGAAAGTGGGTTTTCATTATTGAAGATAAGTCGCGATTTCTGTAGAGAAGAAATATAAGAGCTTGACGCTCTAGATCGTAATAATTAGCTAGAAATTTTGGTATCATTCTTTGTTCACAACCAATTATGAAAATATCTGCCATCATGCAAGAGCGAATTAAGTCAAAAAGTTTTTCATCATTTTCACCAATTATGCAAGTACAATTTTCTAGATTATTAAATCTACGAAATTGCTCAGATTCATAGGAATTACTAAGTTGAAAAATTTCTAGAATTTCTTCTGTAGTCAATTTCATTTGCTGAACATTTTTTTGAATAAAATCAAAGGCTCTCTTATAACCATCTGAGAAAATACCAATTGAGATATTCTGTTTACCTAAACAATAGATAAACTCTTGAGTAAATTGATAGTAATCATCTACATCCAGTGAATTTACTTGATTGACAAAGCAATTTATACGATTGAAATCTTTGTCAAATTTTCTACTCTCATCTTGCATCCTTTTTATAGATTTTATCAAACCCCAAGGAGTTTTTATATGAGCAATATCGCCAGCTCTAATATGAATTAATAACTTAATTTTTTGAGGATCAAAAACCTTCTTAACATTCACTGTATCTTGAGAATGCTCAAAGTAAATTTTTCTGAAGTTAAGATTGTCTTGATAATCAGGAATTTCTGAATTAACTAATGATAATATTTTGCTTCTAGCTTTTGATAATCCACCTAATCTAAAGATCGCCATAATATCATTTTTGGTGAAATTATATTTATCTAGTAAATTATTGCAGTATTTCTGTAATTCATTCAGAGAATTAATTGCTTTTAAATCACTAAGATTACGATCGTCAAACCTTAAATATATCAAACTATAATTGCTAAGACCTGCATCTTTAATATTAGCAGACCAATACTGATTAAATCCTAGAAAATCATAAACTTTTTGAGAACTACGATTGCTGCTAAAGTTGGTATGAATATATTTCCATCCTAAAGATAAACCTAATTTATAA
Organism: Dapis brunnea BLCC-M229; assembly: GCF_050015995.1. Classification (NCBI taxonomy): domain Bacteria; kingdom Bacillati; phylum Cyanobacteriota; class Cyanophyceae; order Oscillatoriales; family Microcoleaceae; genus Dapis; species Dapis brunnea. Next base: position 14,818 of record NZ_JBNHEP010000017.1, read on the forward strand.
AACATCATAAATTGAAGCAATTGATCTGTAAATCCAGCATATCCAGGGATAATCGTAAAATTTATAGTTTTGTTAGCTTGATTAAAGTTAATTTCTTCTGTCTCTTTTAAGTTATATTTTTTTTGTAAAGAACATTCCAATTTTTCATGGAACATATAGTTACTCGGATTTAATTCTATAGCGTGATTATAAGCAATAGTAGCTTCTTGATACTGTTGTTTTTGTGTCAGTGCTTCCCCTAAGTTGTAATGTAAGATAGAATTGTCTGGTCTGATTTTTATGCCTTGCTTGTAAACTGCTATTGCTCTATCTAACTCCCCTTTGTTAGTTAAAGTATTTCCGAGTTTATTGTATCCTGCTGATAATTTTTTATCTGATTTTATTGCCTGCTTGTAACAAGCGATCGCCTCTTCTAATTTGCCTAATTTTAATAATTTATCTCCTAGATTTAACCATTCTGTTGCTGTAGCTAATGTTGGCTCCAAAATCAGTGCTTGATATGTGCATTCTATTACTAATTTATCTTTTCCTAAACACTCCCAAATTTTAGCCAAGTTTCTATAAAAACCTGCAAAATCAGGTTTAATACTAATAGCTTTTTCATAATATTTTACAGCTTGTTCCCATTGCTTTTGCCTGGCACTTATGCTGCCTAGATTTGCATGAACCTCTGCTAAATTTGGATTATATTCAATTGCCTGATTGTAAGATTTTTTAGCTGATTCTAACTGCCCCCTTCTTTGCCAGATATTACCCAATATTTTATAAATTTCTCCAGAGTTAGGTAACATTTCTAAAGCTTTAGAACAATTTGCATAAGCTTCATCTAACTTTCCTTGAGATAAATATATTTCAGCTTTTTGCTTGAAATTAAATGCTGCTGTTTCTTGATTTTCTATATCCGACATATTTTACCTAACTCCAGATTTAATTTGCTTCAAATGATATTTTTGATAATTCTTAACCAGGAGAGTGTTAATTATTCTTATGTTGACTTCTCCCCCACTTCCCTACTACCCTACTCAAGAATAAGATTACCAGTTAAACTTAATACCAAGATATTCATCTAACCTATGATTATGAGGTTCAAAATATGCACTCAATCTTTGACGGACAGACCGGTTAATTGGTTGATAATAGCCAGCATTTAACTTTCTATATTTTTGTAGTTGATGTTCTGGTAAACCCAAGAAATCAAAAACTTGCTTCATCGTAGTAGTAGGTTGTTCATAAAGGTCTTCTCCCTTCAAAATTAGAAATTGTTCTCTGGGGAATATTTCCATCCATTTTTTGATAAATTCTACATAAACACCTCTACCTATATAATTTCCAAGTTGTTGCTGCCAATAGTTCCGATCACCCTGGGGTTTATCTGGATTTTTTAAAAGCATTTTAAATTCTAAATCTATAGCTTTGTCAAAAGAGTGTTCCTCTCTTTTTATTCTTACCCAATGATAGTATTGAGAAACAGCTCTATCTACAGGATTTCTAAGAATTATTAATAATTTTACATCAGGAAATACATTATATATTCGTTTAGCAGAATCATAATATTCCAGATAGTTAGGAGTAGCTTCACCAGTAATAAAATTTTGTGACTTGGGAATAGGAGGAAAATGTGCAAGATACCAATTAATTCCCTTACTAAAGTCTCGATACCAAAAATGGGTTTCTTTCTTAATAGCTGGTAAAACTTGGGGATGTTGACTAATGTAATTTGCTAAAGAAGTCGTACCACTCTTTTGAGCGCCAATAATAATAAAGTTAGGTTTTCTGGTATTTTGGGAATTCCAGTTTTGGTCAACAAACATTGGATGAGATTGGCGAATTTTATTATAACAAGCAGTTTTATAGCAGTTAATTGCTACTTGAATATTTCCTATTTCTGTAAAAATTTCTCCTAGATTTAGATGACATAAGAAACTATTTGGCTGGTTCTTAATAGCCTCCTGATATATATTTAATACCTCCTCAAGTCGATTTTTAAGTAGGTATTTCCATAATAAATTATTGTAAAGCCAGGGATGATTTGGTTTCAGTTTCACTGCTTCTAAGTAAGCATTAATAGCTTCTTCTTTCTGAGAGTTTTGTGATAGAGCATTAGCTAAGTTGTAAAATCCATCAGAAAAATTTGGATTAATAATAGTTGTTTTGCGGTAAGCATAAATTGCTTGATCCCATTCTTGTTGCTTAATATATATATTGCCTAAACTGTTGTAACCCCAAAAGAAATCTGGGTTAATTTCTATAGCTTTTTGGTAACAAACTATCCCTTCCTCTAGCTCACCTTTTTTTTGCCAAACATCTCCTAATTTTTTGTGGAATAAATAATTATTTGGTTTCAACTCTATAGCACGACTATAAGCTGAAACTGCTAAATCATACTCTTTTTTTTCTTGCCAAACCTCTCCTAGTAAGTAATAACATCTAGGATTTTTAGGAGTCAGTTTTATTCCCTGATTTAAAACTACTAATGCTGACTCTAGTTCCCCCTTTTGAGTAAGCATTTCTCCTAATTTTTGATATGGCTCTGATGAATTTGGTTGTAGCTTAATAGCATGACAATAACAGTTAATTGTTTCTTCAATCTGACCTAATTCTAACAATTTATTTCCTAAATTCAAGTGTTCTTTAGCTGTGGCTGATTCTGGTTCTAGAATCAGTGCTTGATAAGTGCATTCTGTGGCTAATTCTTCTTTACCAAGATTCTGCCAGACTTTGGCTAAATTACGATAAACTCCTGCTAAGTTTGGTTTAATATGAATTGCTTTTTGATAATAAAAAATTGCTTGTTCCCACTTTTGCTGTTTAGCATACATACTACCAAGGTTAGCATGAGCCTCAGCACAATCTGGTAATATTTTTATAGCTTTATTGTAGTAACTTATTGCTGCTTCTAAATCACCTTTTGCTTGTAAAATATCGCCTAGAGTTTTACAAGCTGGTGCAAATTCTGGTTGGCTATTTAATGCTTTTAAACAAGCTGCATAAGCTTCATCCAATTTTCCCTGGGCTAAACTAGCTTCTGCTATTCGATGAAAATTAATAGCTACTTTTTCTGTTTTTTCATTATTAGACATATTATTTCAGTTATCAGTTATCAGTTATCAGTTATCAGTACCTCATGCAATAAAGAGACTTGAAATACTGAATTTTATTCTCTTAGTAAATTGGATATTGCGAGGTTTCCTTCTCATCTCTTGATTAGTTTTTATTCCCTTCAAAATGCAGGATATGTGAGACATTATTTTCTGCTCATATTTGATTTTTTTCAAGAATAAAGTTTATTTATTACCAATAAGTTTGTCAACTTTTTGCGGAGTAGGAAGTGAGAAAAGATTACATCAATATTATTTATTATTAAAATACTGCTACATTGATTTTTTTAGTAGTTAGATAAATAATATTCACGATTTTTTTCTGATTTATCTCTGCCTAAGAATACAAAACCCTCTCCCACTATCAATTTTCATATTAGTTATTAGCATAGATAATATATTAGTCAGCAAATTTATTTTCCTCCTTAATATAGTAACTCCTGTTTATTTCTACATTTTTCTGCGGCTTCGTGGTCACCTAGCTGCTCAAAAATATAGGCTATTTTTTCGTAAGCTTTATCGTAGTCTGGTTTAATTTGTATTGCTTGTCTAAAACATTTGACAGAATCAGACCAATTTTTTTGTTGAATATACACTTGTCCTAATGATGCGTATAACCAACAGGATTTAGAATTAATTTCTATAGCTGTTTGATAACTAATGATAGCCTCATCTAATTTTCCTATATTTTGTAAAGCATTTGCTAATCTGAAATGAAATAAATAGTTATCTGCTTTTAATTCTATCGCTTGATGATAAGCTTTAATTGCTGACTGCCATTTTTTTTGTTTACTTAGTGCTTCCCCCAATTTGTAGTGAAATCTTGCTAAATTAGGATTGACTTGAATACCTCTACAGTAGACAATAACGGCTTGATTTATTTCCCCTTGCTTGACCAATATTTCTCCAATTTTACAGTAAGCATCCCAAATATTAGGATGATTTTTAATCAGTTTGCGATAACAAGTAAGCGCTCGATTTAATTCACCCTGTTCATACAAAATATCTGCCAAATTTTTTTGAGACCAAGGAAACTTAGGATTAATTTCTATACCACGTTCAAATGCTTCTACTGCATCATTTAACTTGCCTGTTTCTCGGAAAATTTTTCCTAGTTTATGGGGAATTAACCAATTTTTAGGTAAGAGTTCAATTAAACTTTGGTAACAATCAATAGCTTCCTTTAACTCTCCCTGACTTACTAAAATTTCTCCTAATTTAGAGTAAGCCTCCGATAAAGTAGGATTTAATTCTATAGCCTCACGATAATAAGCGATCGCCTCTTCTGTTTTGCCTTGACTAAATAGGATATCTCCTTGATTTAGCTTTTCTAATGCTTTTTTTTCTAATTCTATTTTTTCTGCGTAATACCAATATTTTTTGGCTAAACTTAAATCTCCTAACTGTTGGCAAACCCGAGATAAATTCCGATAAGTACCAGCCAAATTTGGTTGTAATTCAATAGCTTTTTTATAAGAAGCTATAGCTGACTGCCAATCTTTTTGTTTAGCATATAAACTACCAATATTTGTGTAAACCTCTGCCCAATTTGGTTGTTGTATGATTGCTTTTGCATACCAATTTATTGCTTCATCTAACTTTCCCATAACCTGCAATATATTTCCCATACTTTTGCAAGCCAAAGGATAGAAAGGTAATATGTCTAGAGCTTTTTCACAAGCAAAAAAAGCCTCATCTAATTTTTCTGCTTCTAAATAAGACTCTGCTTCTTGACATAAACTAAAAGCTGACATTTCTGGAGTTAAAACTGAATACATATTTCTTTTTTAAAAGAAGGAAAAAGGAAAAAGTAGGAATATAGAATGAGTCATTTGAGTTATCAGTTGTTGAATTATCAGTACCTTCTACTTACAGCAGTTTTAGAGTTAATTAATACCAAGCGTGATAAATTTTTTCTACAAATATTTGGATTACTTCTAGTAGGGGTTATTTGCGTTTGCGGAGCATTCCGTAGGAAATCATCCCTACTTTTATTATTATTTTTTGCCATGAAAAAATCTATTCTAGTAAATGTGCATCTGACTTAAACTACTTTAGTTAACTAAATTATTCGTAACATTCTTTTTGAAAAATGGTATAAGTACAAAGTTTTATCCCTTGAGTAAATAGGCAAGAGATATTAGTATTCAACTGTACCTCACGATTCTCAAAAGTGCTTTAAGTAACAGGTAAGAAAATCTGAAATTTCTTTTTTTATAGCACTCGAAGCATAGGGTGCAGACATTGCTAAATATTGTTTGCGGAGCATTTCCCCACCGAAAACTCACGAGGGAGATTACTTCTGAATTCTCAATTCAGATGTATCTCACGATTCTCAAAAGTGCTTTAAATAAGGGGGAATAAAATCCAAAATTTCCTTTTTTATAGCAGTCGAAGCATAGGGTGCGGACATTGCTAAATATTGTTTGCGGAGCATTTCCCCACCGAAAACTCACGAGGGAGATTACTTCTGAATTCTCAATTCTAAATTCTAAATTCAGAACTACTCCCAGTTAAATTCTATCCCTAAATATTCTTCTAATCTTTCATTATGAATTCGGAAATAATTACTTAAACTCTTACGCATTAAGGGGTCGATTTGTGAATACTTCCCAGCATTATAATTCTTGTAATCTAATAGTTTATATTCCGGCAAATCTAAAAACGTTAAAACTTTCTCCATACTAGCTTCTGGATGTTCATAAAAATCTTCACTTTTCAAAATCAGGAATTGTTCCCGTGGAAATAAACTCATCCATTCCTTAAAAAACTCAACATATACTCCCGTTGCTAAATAATTTAAGTCCTTCATCCAGTAATTAACTTTTTCAGGAGCTTTTGTTAATTTCTCCAAATCTGATTCAATTGCCTCTTCTAAAGAACGATTTTCCCAATTTAATCTTAGCCATTGATAATATTGAGATATGGCTCGATCTACAGGATTTCTCAATAGTATGAGCAGCTTAATTTTTGGGAAAAATTGGTAAATCCTCCTAGCAGTATTTGGATGATCGAAATAACTAGGACTAGCTTCCCCAGTCAAGAATTTTTTTCCCTCTGGAATTCCTGGAAAATGAGCTAGATACCAATTAATTGACTTATTAAATTTCCAAGACCAAAAATCCATTTCTTTTTTAATCGGAGGAATAATTTGTGGATGTTGAATCAAATAATTATAAAGAGAAGTCGTACCTCCTTTGTGAACTCCAATAACTATAAAATTCGGTTCTTGCACTTGTTCTAAATTCCATGGTTTTGATACTAATCTAGGGTACAATTTCTGAGTTTGCCGATAACAAGCTGTTTGATAATAAGGTATAGCTTCATCAAATTTTTCCAAACGAGTTAGAGCTTCTCCTACATTCAAGTAAGAGCAAAAAGAGTCCGGATTAGCTTTCTGAAATATCTCGAAAAAAGTTAGTACTTCTGTTAGTTTACCTTCTCTAGCAAAAGCTTCCCATATATTGTAGTAAAACCACCAAGATAGGTCTGGATTAATTTCAATACCTTGACGGTAAGCAATAACTGCTTCCTCCCATTTTTGTTGTCGAGTTAGAGCAATACCTAGATTATAGTAAGAGCTACTATTCGGGTTTAATTCTATCTCTTTTCTGAGTTCTAATATTTCTCTTTCTAACTGATTTCTTTTATCTAATACTTGCTGTAGCTTTTCAGAAATCTTTAAGTCATCTTGATTAAGCTCTAAAGCTATTTTATAGAAAATAATTGCCCCGTTAATTTTATTAGCTTCAGCTAAACCATCTGCTACTTGTACAAATAAATTAGGATTTTGTTGTAAAAATTGCAGCAATATATCGTCAATAGAATATTCCTCTGAGTCTTGAATAACTTTGCGGTAATCCTTAATTCCTCCATCTAAATTTGACTGATATTTTTTCTCTATAGCATCTCCTAATTTACTGTAAATTCCTGGTATATATGGCTGCAATTGAGTTATATAAAGATAGTTATATATAGCTTCATCCCATTTTTTTAATTCTATTAAAGCATTGCCTAAATTGTAGTAACACCAAGGAAAATTGGTATCTATTTTAATTGCATTTTTGTAAGCATTAATCGCCTCTTCCCATTTTTGTAATTTGCTTAAAGCATTTCCTAAATTATAATAAGACCAATAAAAATTCTGATTTAACTCAATAGCGCGATAGTAACTTTTGATAGCTTCCTTCCAATTTTCTTGTTGATGTAAAGCTTGCGCTAAATTATAGTAATACCAAGAAAAGTTGGGTTTTAGCAAAATAGCTTGACGGTAGTTTTCAATTGCTAAATCCCATTTTTTTTCTTGAGCATATATGCTGCCAAAGTTGGCATACTCTTCAGGTGTATTCAAATTTGACTTATTTTTTGATGACATTGTTTATTGAAGATTTCTCAATGAGATTTACCGAATAATTAAGGTTTAAAGCCTCTCCTTTAAAGGAGAAAAAAGCGGTCGTTCTTCGGAGCTTCCCGTAGGGTGAGATGGCGAGGTTTTCCGCTCTTTCAGAGCCGCTCCGAAGTGCGCCATATCCAATCGACCAAGAGAATAAAAAAATTCCTTTTAACCAATCCTCTTCTTTTTAATAAGAGGTAATAATTAATTATTAATTATTAATTATTGAAAGCATTTTCCTACTTAATGAAGTAATTATGTCGATCATTTTAGGGAGTAGAGAATGGGTAGGGACGTTATATGTAACATCTGTACTAGGGAAGATGGGTTAGAAGATAGGGAACGAGGCAAAAATATTTACCCTGTCAGTTGCACTTCATTAATCTCAGATCTCCTGATATTACTTATATACCAGTTTTCATATTGATGAGATACGGTATTTTTCTCTCTTCCATGTTGCCTCAAACCCAAACTCGTCTATAGAACCCATTTGGTATCTTTAGCCCGCAATTAAATTTGTCAGTTACGAGTCAGGAGTAGAATAGAAGCAATACAGGAAAAAGATTGAAAAATACCCCTTACTCCCCTCCGACCCTACTCCCCTATCCTGACAAGGGTATCTTTTTCACAAAGAGACGAGTAATCACTTTTATTCATTATAAAATCTACAAAATAATGTGCTTTTTTTATACAAGAAATGGGATAAATTTATCCCCACACTCCCCACACTCCCCACACTTCCCACACTCCCCACACTCCCCACACTTCCCACACTCCCCACACTTCCCACACTCCCCACCCCTCCCACACCCAATGGCGTAATTCTAAAAAACATACCCTTGTCAGACTCCCCTACCCCCTACTTTTAAGATTAGAATCAGATTTTTCCCATCATTAAATTTTTCCATCCATCCCTCCTGAGGGGAAAACCACAAACATTTTCATTTTCTGAAGCTCCTGAAAAAAAATCGGCGCGTCAAAAGATATTCGGTTGCATCCTCACAATTTTTGTGATATCGTAAAGATTAACTGGGCTAACTCGCCTATGCGCATGATTTTTTATTCAACAAGCTTTTATAGCTCAGACATAATCAAGTATTCAAGAATTTTCCCCAGGAGAAATACCTAGAAAGATTTTCATCAAGTGACGCTCTCATAAACATATATAGGCTTGTTTTCCCATCATTAAATCTTTTCATCCATCCCTCCTGAGGGGAAAACCACAAACATTTTCATTCTCTGAAGCTCCTGAAAAAAAAATCGGCGGGTCAAAGGATATTTGGTTGCATCCTCACAATTTTTGTGATATCGTAAAGATTAACTGGTCTAACTCGCCTATACGCATGATTTTTTATTCAACAAAAAAAATAGTATAGTTTCAAGTGCCATAGAACGGAGTTCTGCTTTTCGGCTGTCGCCGATATGAAACGCTTTGCGATATGAAACGCGGAGCAAATTTTGCAGCTATATCGCTCAGGCTGTAGAAAGGAAAATCAATCTAAAAGATACGCTTAGGAGTTCTATATTGAGAAATATGTTCTTCTTTTATATTCCCTGTTTCCAGAATTACTACTCCCTACTCCCTACTCTCTAAATTCAATGAGATACAGTATTTTTATTTCTTCCATGTTGCCTCAAACCCAAACTCATCTACTTGAGAAATACGTACTTCTTATTTTCCATTCCCTGTTTCCAGAATTACTACTCCCTACTCCCTACTCCCCACTCCCTAAATTAAAAATTTAACTTCATATCCGCAAAAATTTACTTGATTCAGCCATAATAGTTTAGTAATACAAAATATTCTAATTCTAAGAATTCAATGGGCATCTCTATAGAAGTTGACAATACAAACTTTGCTACCGAAGTCTTAAAAAATTCTCACAAAAAACCAGTTTTAGTAGACTTCTACGCTACTTGGTGTGGTCCATGTAAAATGCTAAAACCAATCTTAGAAAAGTTGGTTCAAGAATATGACTTTATCCTAGCCAAAGTTGATGTCGAGCAGAGTCCAGAGTTAGCTCAAACTTATGGTATAGAAGGAGTACCAGATGTAAGAGTCGTAACTCAAGGAGAAGTTAAACCTGGTTTTGTCGGAGCTCTCTCAGAACCAAAACTACGAAATTTTCTAGGGGAACTTAATCTTCACTCAGAAGTAGAAACAGATATAAAAGAATTGCAGAATCTGACAAAATCAGGTCAATTTGAACAAGCAAAAAGTATTTTAGATCGGCTCTTTCACAAATATCCTAATAACGTTACTATAATTATAGAAGCTGCTAAGTTTTTGGTAAGCTTAAATAAATTAGAAGAAGCAAAAAAGCTGATTGAAACTATTGGCGAACAGAATCGAGAATTTTATCCCCAAGTACAAGCAGTAAAAGCATTAATTCACTTTAAACAAGAAGCAGAAAATCCAGGTGATAGTACCCTAGATCAAACTTATGCCAAAGCTTGTAGTCTGACATTATCTGCTAACTATGAACAAGCACTAGAATTATTTTTAGAGCTAGTCGCCACAAATCGTAAATATAAAGATGACGGCGCACGCAAAGCAATATTAGCAATATTTAACATTTTAGGAGATGACCATCCTATAAGTAAGGAATATCGTCAGCAGTTATTACTAAGTCTGTACTAAACTAATTTCCAAGATTAAATCCCTACTGGCAGAACCAAACCTTCTTTGGCCATAACTGCCATAGGAAAAGTCTCTTTAACTTGTTCTGCCATCCGATCCAGAAAATTATCACTATGAGTTGGTTCATGGTGAAAAATTACTACTCGCTTTACTCCAGCAGCTTTGGCAACTTTAATTGCTTCCTGCCAAGTCGAATGTCCCCAACCAACTTTTGGCGACTTGGGATTATGATACTCATCATCAGTGTACATAGCATCATAGATTAGCACATCAGCATCCCGTGCCAAACTAACCACACTTTCATCCAAACCATCAGGAAAATGTTCTGTATCAGAACAATAAACCGCACTCCGTCCATTCCATGTCACCCTATATCCCATTGCCGTATTAGGATGATTTAGAGAACCCGTCTCAATTTCAATACCATGGAGCATCATTTTTTGCCCATGCTGAAGTTCATAAAATCGCAAGTCCGCCTGCATACCTGTAAGGGGAACAGGAGAGTTATAATGTAATACTCTATCTATAAAATGCTGTTTCATTGACTCCCCTTCTGGAGGAATTGCTCCATAGATGTGAAAACAATTTCCTTTAGTAAAAGCAGGAGCGAACAATGGAAAACCTTGAATATGATCCCAATGATAATGAGTGAAAAATATATAAGCTTCTACTGGGGTTTCCTGCATTAATTCTTTTCCTAGTTCTCGCATCCCAGTACCTCCATCAAATATCAAACGCTTACCAGCTATTTGCATTTCTATGCAGGAAGTATTTCCACCATATCTAACAGTTTCTTTTCCAGGAGTCGGGACACTACCTCGCACTCCCCAGAACTTTACTACAAAATCCCCTAGATTTTCAGACAACTTCGTAGAATCAATATTATCTTGGGTAGGTACTATAGTAGAAGTTTTAGTTTCCATATAAATTTTCTTACTTTAAGGTCTTACATTGTCCATGATGACGTAATAAGTGGTCACATAGCACTATAGCCACCATTGCTTCTACCATAGGCACAGCTCTAGGTAAAACACAAGGGTCATGTCTTCCTTTAGCCGCGAGAAATGTCTCCTCACCTTCACGACTAACAGTGCGTTGCTCTTTCCGAATTGTAGCAGTTGGTTTAAATGCCGCCCGCAACACAATATTTTCTCCGTTAGATATGCCACCCTGTATCCCACCAGAACGGTTGGTCATTGTGCGAATTTCACCTTGTTCATCTGTATAAAATTCATCATTATGCTCACTACCTGTCAGAGTAGTACCTGCAAAACCAGAACCAATTTCAAATCCTTTGCTCGCTGGCAAAGACATTATACCCTTCGCTAAATCACCCTCTAGTTTATCAAATACAGGAGAACCCAAACCTTTTGGCACATTCCGAGCTATACATTCTACCACACCTCCAACAGAATCTCCTACATCCCGTATTTGTTCTACTAATTCAATCATTCTCTCAGCACATTCGTTATCTGGACAACGAACAATATTACTTTCTACTTGTTCTATAGTTACTGTTGTTGGATCGACAATAGCCTCTAAATTTTTGATCCGCTTCACATATCCCACAATTTCCACACCAGAATATTGTTGCAAAATTTTTTTAGCGATCGCCCCTGCGGCTACTCGTCCAATTGTCTCCCTGGCCGAAGACCTGCCCCCACCTTGCCAATTTCTAATACCATATTTAGCATCATAAGTTGCATCAGCATGAGATGGACGATATTTAATAGACATCTCCTGATAATCCTGGGGACGAGCATCCTTATTTCTGACCAAAATCATAATTGGCGTCCCCAAGGTTTGACCTTCAAATACCCCAGATAGTATTTCACAAGTATCAGTTTCTTTACGGGGTGTGGTAATTTTGCTTTGCCCTGGTCGCCTACGGTCTAACTCATATTGAATTTCTTTAACATCTATTTCTAGCTTTGGTGGGCAACCATCAATTACAACTCCTACTCCTCCTCCATGGGATTCACCGAAGGTTGTTACCCGAAATAAATTTCCAAATATGTTGCCCATTAAACTCAAACTATAAAGTGTTTAACAAATCATCTTAACTGGTTTCTGTTAAGATTCTCATCTGCCTCGACCTGTTATATCAAGTCTGGATAATTAGTTATTGGAAAACTTCTGCCTTCTAACTTTAATCCTTCCCTTCTTCTCTCTGCCTTTGCTTCACAGATATGATAAGTATTTAACTGGATTCTATATTAGGATTAGAGTTTTGCTCCATGATATGAAAAGCTTTAGCAAAACTCTTTTCTCATATATGGTTATTGTGCAAGAAACAGCTCTTCTTTTAGCCCAGGTTCTCCCAGAAGGCAAGAAGTAGATACCAAAATTAATAGCTAATAAAAGTATAGTCAAATATAGTAAAGATATTAGAGTCCTTTTTTCTCTGTGCTCCCCATCCTCCCCACTCTTCCCACACTCTGCTTTTTTCAGCAAACCCTAGATACTGCTGCGCAAATGTCAACAGTACCTCTGGCTTTAGCAGGAGGCTTGAAAATGCTGAATTTTCTTTTTTATCCCCTTAACTTAAAAGGCTATGCTTTATAAACATATTTCTTAAGATAAAATTTGACAAAAGAAACAAGTTATGTATTTACCATTCTATAGATATTTCGGGAGAGTAAACCTATTTAATTAGAGGCTTTTCTCCCCCCCATCTCCCCATCTCCCCATCTCTCCATCTCCCCATCACAGCTTACCTTCTAGACCCATAAAGCCTTAATCTTCATGATCGTCAAAAGGGTCGGCCAACTCCTTTGCGGGAGGTCCAAAGGCTGTATAAACGGAAAATCCAGTAATGGCCACAACCATTACAGCTATCGAAATACTAAGAACTGTTGCAGGTTCCATATAATTCATTAAAATTATTAGTGTTATACATATACAATATTACAAAACATTAAAATTTTCTGCTGAAAATAGTAAAAATCGAAAACTATGTCACAAAGAACTGGATTAGGAGACATCCTCAAACCCTTAAACTCAGAGTATGGTAAAGTATCTCCCGGTTGGGGAACTACAGCATTGATGGCCGTTTTTATGGGCTTATTCTTTGTCTTCTTGTTGATTATTTTACAAATCTACAACTCTTCCTTGTTGTTAGAGAATGTTGATGTTGACTGGGCAAATCTAACTAAATAAATTAAATTTAGTTAGTAGGGCTAAGAAATTCAATTATTTCAAATTTCTTCAGCCCTAGCTATTAATTTTATGCCAACTGCAAGCAAATTTTTAGGAGTAAAACAAGATGAATATATTTGGTATTGGTCTCCCAGAAATGATTGTTATTCTGGTGGTAGCTCTTTTAATATTTGGTCCGAAGAAACTGCCAGAAATTGGTCGTAGTTTAGGACAGGCTCTAAATAGTTTTAAGGCAGGAGCTAAAGAGTTTGAAAATGAATTTAAACGAGAAGCCAAACAGTTAGAAGAAGTACCATCTGCTAGTAAATATGAACCTAAATCCGATTCTAAAGAAGTAGTAAATGTTTCTTCACCCGCAGATATATCTCAGAAAAGCTAATTTTAAAAAGTAGAGAAAAAAATTACCTGAGCCAATCTAAAACATTATTGTAGTTTTGACATAAAATTTTTAATTCTAAGGGAATGAAAGAGGTTGCGCCAGGGCAAAAATTAGTGATTCCCAAATTAATTGTAGGTTTGGGAAATCCAGAGCCAAAATATAATCAAACTCGGCATAATATAGGATTTGCTGTAGTTGATAATCTAGCTAATATATGGCAAATTTCTTTATCAGAAAATCGTAAATTTAAAGCAGAATTTGGAGAAGGCAGAAGTACAAAAACTGAAAAAATTTACTTGTTGAAGCCCTTAACTTATATGAATAGGTCGGGACAAGCAATTCGTGCGGTGGTAGATTGGTATAAACTACCTCCTTCTTCTGTCCTGATAATATATGATGATATGGATTTACCCATGGGGCGATTACGACTACGTTTGTCAGGTTCAGCAGGTGGCCATAATGGCATGAAGTCGGCGATCGCTCATTTGGGGACTCAAGAATTTCCTCGTTTGCGAATAGGTATTGGTAAACCCAAAAATGTTACTGCTGAAAGTGGAGACCCAAAAACTATTAGTCATGTTTTAGGAAAGTTTAGCCCCACAGAAAGTAAATTGATGACTCAAATGCTGGATCTAGTTGTAGAAACAGTAGAAATTTCTCTCAAACAAGGAATTGAAAAAGCTATGAATCTCTATAACAGTAGAACTATCATCATACCAGAAGATTAATTGACCATTCAGAAAGTATTTTTAAGGCTTTTGAGCGAGAGTTGTAGAAATGATTTTTGAGTGATTGAAAGAGTCACTTGATAACTATTGATGAGTTCTAAGAGTCTACCAGAAACTACTGCTTATGTCAGAGTAACTCGCCAGTCTTGGCAAAAAGGCACTATTGAAGGAGAGGTTAGTGCTGGTCCTTTTGGTTGGTACTTTAAATGGCGTTTTAGACAGGGAAAAACTCTGTATATTCAACCTTCTCAAGGTCGCGCCTTAATTCAAGAGCCTCTAGGTAGGTTTTTAGAAAAGTGGGATTATCAACTAGAACCTGGTGGGGATTACTCTTTTACTATTAAGGCTAAATTTTAGCAAAATTTAAGATTTAATTTTTAACTGGACTTACGAGAACCACTACTCCATAAAGTATGTTGCATTTAGAGGTTTTAGTAGGATAAAAGTTATATTAACTATAGCGCTATAGTTTTTATTTACTATATATGATAATTTTTCTGAAGCTATATATTACCAATTCTTGGTAGTTATGTAAAGATTAGGTATTTAGATATAGAAGGGATAAAAGTTAGATTAACTATAGCGCTATAGTTTTTAATTAAGGTTTGCTGAAAAAGTCTTATGAGTGAGGGTAAAAGTTAGAAGTCAGGAGAAATAGAAATTATAGAAGAGGTAGAAGGAGCAATTCTCCCTTTATTTTTGTGTGATTTTTGTGCCCTTGTTTGGTCAAAAAGTTAGCATTTTGAGTTTTTTGGACTGAAAAGTCTGTGTTTTTTTGGTAGATAAAGGCTAAAGAATTTACCGATAAAGGCTTTGAGAATTAATCAACCATCTATAATTTAATGCATTATGATACTTTTGCTGAAACTAGAGGTTAGCAAGAATGGGTAATTTCCTCAAATGCCTTACTGAAGCACGGATATGATTTGATTTCTTAGAAATAGAAATAGAGAGTAGTTCTAATTAATAGGCATGAGAACAAGTAGTATAGATATTTATAATTATCTATATTATGCTAGCCCTCCCCTAAAATAGAAATAGATATGAGATAGAAAGGGATAAAAGTTAGGTTAACTTTAGCGCTATAGTTTTTAATTACTCTATATGATACTTTTGCCGAAGCTAGAGATTAGTAAATTCTTGGTAATTCTCTCAAAAAGATATGAGATAGGAAAAATCTAATTATAGATGAGTCTAGCCTAATATTTCCTTTTCTCTGCCCAACGGCAGGCTATGCCAAAAGCATGGGTAGTATAAATTAGTGAGACTAATCTACAGTTTACAACTTTCTTCTATCCTTATTAAAAAAAATATATGACTAAATTTGTATTCATAACTGGTGGAGTAGTATCCAGTATTGGTAAAGGAATTGTAGCAGCAAGCTTAGGTCGTTTACTCAAATCACGGGATTATTCAGTCTCCATTCTTAAACTAGATCCTTATATTAATGTAGATCCAGGGACTATGAGTCCTTTCCAACATGGAGAAGTGTTTGTCACAGAAGATGGTGCAGAAACAGACCTAGACTTAGGTCACTATGAACGATTTACAGATACCTCAATGTCTCGGCTCAACAGTGTTACCCAAGGTTCGATATATCAGGCAGTAATTAATAAAGAAAGACGAGGGGACTATCAAGGGGGAACAGTTCAAGTTATCCCCCATATTACTAACGAAATAAAAGAAAGAGTACACAGAGTCGCCAGAAATGCCAATCCAGATTTAGTAATTACAGAAATAGGGGGGACAGTAGGAGATATTGAATCTCAACCATTTTTAGAAGCAATTCGGCAATTTCGTAAAGATGTGGGACGAAATAACGTTTTGTATGTCCATGTGACACTGGTCCCTTGGATTGCTTCAGCAGGGGAGATGAAAACTAAGCCTACTCAACACTCCGTTAAAGAATTACGCTCCATTGGTATTCAACCAGATATTTTGGTCTGTCGATGCGATCGCCAACTTAGTAAAAGCTTAAAGGAAAAAATGTCCGAGTTCTGTGATGTACCCGTAGAATCTGTAGTTACATCTCAGGATGCTCAAAGTATCTATGAAGTACCTCTAATGTTGGAGGCAGAAGGACTAGCATTCCAAGCTCTAGAATTATTACAAATGGAGCAACGTCAACCAAATCTCGAGCAATGGCAAACTTTAGTCAATCGTCTTTACCATAGAGACAAAGAAGAAATACATACTAACCAGGGCAAATCATCTACTGCTACTACTGTAGAAATTGCCATAGTGGGTAAATATATTCAACTTAGTGATGCTTATCTATCAGTAGTAGAAGCATTACGCCATGCAGCGATCGCTGTTGGTGTAGACTTAAATCTACGTTGGGTCAATGCTGAAGATGTGGAGGCCAATGGAGCCAAAACCTATCTAGAGGATACCAATGGAATTATTGTGCCAGGTGGGTTTGGTGTGAGGGGTATTGATGGGAAAATAGCTACAGTTCAATATGCCAGACTAAATAAAATTCCTTTTTTGGGGTTATGTTTGGGAATGCAATGTGCGGTAATTGAGTGGGCACGCAATATAGCAGAATTGGATGCTGCTCATAGTGCGGAGTTTGACCCTCAAACACAAAATCCAGTTATTAATTTATTGCCAGAACAACAAGATGTAGTAGACTTAGGCGGTACTATGCGACTGGGACTTTATCCTTGCCGTCTTCAAGGGGACACATTGGCATTTAAAACTTATCAGCAAGAAGTAATTTATGAACGCCATAGACATCGATATGAATTTAATAATGCTTACCGGAACTTGTTCTTAGAAACAGGATATGTTGTAAGTGGAACATCTCCTGATGGTAGGCTAGTAGAAATTATTGAACTTCCTACTCATCCTTTCTTTATTGCTACTCAATTTCATCCAGAGTTTCAATCTCGACCTAGCAGTCCTCACCCTCTATTTCATCGCTTTTTTCAAGCAGCTAGTCAACAAGAAAAGTGTTATAATTTGTCTGTAAATAATGTTGAAGCTAGCCAAGAGCTAAGCATTCAGCCATCAATTAGTAATTAGTGATTAACTCATTGTCTTGGGAGGAGGAATTAGTCTTGAGGGAGAATTAAAAATTCTGAATCAAAAGGTTATAAGTTAATCTTAGTAATATTTTTAGGTGGGAACTTCTGCTAAAATTTTGTTAAAGAAGAAATACTTTTTATTGGGTACTAACTGACAATATCAAGGGTAAATAAATAATGTCGATCAGACTTTTAGGGTAACTTGCAGGATGTGGGTAAATGCAAGAAATTAAAGCTTTGAGGGGGTCCTGTGGCCTACTGGATTAAAATAAATTATGAAAGAAGTATATACTTGATCGATCTTGACAGTATTACTGCTTTTTCTTGTCAGTCAAATAAGCTGATAACTTTTTGGTTGCCAAATAGTAGTCAGCCAATTATATTGAATAAGCAAAATTCTGAACAGGACTATAATTTAGTTCTAGAATATCTTAAAAAAAAGATCGAAATAGACTATAAAATTTATAATGAATGCTGGGTAAAAATTATTTACGATCGCCATGAATGGTTGATAAATTTGAGTTGTATTACTACATTTGCTTTGGAACCTAATGGTCGGATAACTTTCTGGTTACCAGATAGTACAAAAGATATTATTATTAACCCTAATAGTGAGCCAGAAGCTTATAAAAAAGTTTCGGAATTTATCAAAAAAGTAACTGGATATTCTTTACCATAAGAAAATTTGATAGTAATATACTTGATGTTAACTATACCTAACTTAGTTATAGTTAAGCATACTCTATTTCCTATTATCTTTTTGCCAAAACCCAATCATTTAGGTGTGATATATCAGTCTATTGAGTCCTCCCAAGACTACGACCTTTCATATCGCGTAGCAAAATTGCTAATTGCCTTTATTAAAAGAATTATTATTAAGAGATTGAGATCAAATTCTCTGACTACAAATCCGTTAAAATTATCCCTATTCCCTACCCTCTAACCCTCATGCTCTAATTGAATACTATGTATGTGCGAAAATTCCAGAGAAAATGTTAACTGCTAATAGCTGAATGCTTACTCCACAACTCTCAAATTATTTATTCTGAAAACTTAGTCAAAGCTAATTTACCAGCTCCCACAATACCAGCTTGATTACCTAACTTAGCAGTTAATAATTGTAAGTTTAAATGAGAACTAAAAAGAACTCGTCGCTCAATTTCTGCCTTAGCTGCAGGCAAAAAAAGTTTTGCTGCTCCACTGATACCTCCTCCAATAATTACTGCTTCTGGGGTTAAGATATAAATCAAACTTGTCAACCCTACTCCTAAAATTCGTCCGTAGTTTTGCCAAAATTCTAGGGCAAACTTATCTCCAGTTAAAGCTAAATTGGCTAATTCTAAAGGTTCTTTTCCTGTATCTCGACGAATTGCTTGAACAGAAACATATTGTTCTAAAGAGCCATTATTACCACTATTACATTCAGGTCCATCAGGATTTAAAGTTATTAACCCTAACTCTCCAGCCGCACCTTGATGACCCACAAATAATTGGCCATCCAAAATAATCGCTCCCCCAACACCGGTACCCAGGGTAAGCATAATCATATTTTTAAATTGACTACCTGATCCTAGCCAAGCTTCACCTAAACCAGCACAATTAGCATCATTAGCTATAACTACTGGTAAACCAGTCTTTTCCTCCAACAATTCGGCTAGAGGAACCTCTTGCCAATCAGCTAAGTTTATTGCTATTCTAGAAATTTTACCTTCAGCATCAACAGGGCCTGGTACTCCAATACCTATTCCTTGAATAGCTCCTAAGTTGTCTGGTTGAAGTTCTTTTCTCAGAATAGATATTGTCTCTTCTATAACATTAATAACTGCTTTTGGGGTAGCAGGTCTAGGAGTTGGTACAGTCAAAGATTTATGACATACTCCATCCCTACCAAAAACCCCAATTTTAATTGCTGTTCCACCTATATCAATACCTATGACTAGAGAGTTCATTTAAAATCTTTCCACACTAGAATTAAATATAGGTTCAACCCGAATGGCAATTATAGCTGAAGGGCGAACCACCATATATTCTCCTTGAATAGTCTTAATAGGTACATTCACAAACTCTTGAGAGTCATGCTTTGGAACTACAACGCCACTGTACCAGGTTTGAAAATCTTTAAGAGTAAGAAAACGTACTTCTTCACGAGCGCCACCTTCCAATAATAGGTGTATAGCAAATTCATCAGGCTGTCTGGGCATATCTTTATATCTTTATATCTTTATATCTTTATATCAGTTATCAGTTATCAGTTATCAGTTATCAGTTATCAGTTATCAGTTATCAG
>NZ_JBNHEP010000018.1:0-21619 GCF_050015995.1 Dapis brunnea BLCC-M229
TGATTGGTCTTGGCAGTTATAATCATTCCCTACCCCATCATATTGAGTGGATACTTGTAGATGATGATGCCAGCGTTCATCAAGCCACAAAACTTGCTTTAAAAAATCTTGAATTTGAAGGCAAAGGAATAGAATTTATCTACGCTTATTCTGGCGCAGAAGCAAAAAAGGTTTTGCACTCAGATCGCAATGTTGCTTTGGTGTTGCTGGATGTAGTTATGGAAACTAATGATGCAGGGTTGGAAGTTGTGCGTTACATTCGTGAAGATTTAAGAAATCGGAAAGTCCAGATTATTTTACGCACCGGTCAACCCGGAGAAGCACCAGAAGAGTCAGTGATTATCAATTATGAAATCAATGATTATAAGCTCAAAATAGATTTGACGCGACAAAAGCTAGTGACAACAACGATTGCAGCTTTACGGGCATATCAAAATATTGTGACAATAGAACGACAAACTGAAGAATTAACGAGTGCTCTGCAACTGGTGCAAGAGACTCAATTGCAACTGGTGCAGAATGAGAAAATGGCAATGTTGGGTAATTGGGTAGCTGGTGTCGCCCACGAAATAAACAATCCTGTGGGGTTTATCACCGGAAATGTCAGCGCCGCACAAGAATATCTGCAAGATTTATTGACAGCAATTTCTCTGTATAGAGAACATTCTAATCTTCCAGATGAAATCGTCGAGAAACTTGAATACCTCGACCTAGAATTTGTAGCCGAAGACTTCCCAAAACTGATGGCATCAATGGAAGAGGGATGCGATATCATTCGTAATCTTAGCAGGTCTTTGCGAACATTTTCGCGCACGGATACCACTAACAAAACCGAGTTTAATCTGCACGACGGGATAGAGAGCACTTTATTAATTTTAAAATATCGCCTGAAAGGTAATGAATACCGTCCGGCAATTGAGATTATTAAAGAGTACGGTAATATTCCTCCAGTGAAATGCTATGTGGGACAACTAAATCAAGTGTTTATGAACATATTGGCGAATGGGATTGATGCTTTGGATGAAAGCAATGGGGGGAAAACTGTTAAAGAGATAGAAAAAGAACCAAATCGCATTACTATTGGAACGGAATTAAGCGAAGACAACAAACAGGTCATCGTGACAATTGCCGATAACGGAACGGGAATGCCGGAAGAAGTCAAAGCAAGGGTATTTGAGCAAGGATTTACTACCAAAGGAGTTGGCAAAGGAACGGGTTTGGGGATGGCGATCGCCCATCAAATCGTCACAGAAAAACATGGTGGTCAGATTACCTGTAATTCAAAAGTTGGGCAAGGTACAATTTTTACGATCGTGATTCCCAGATAAAATATTGCTCTTCTTGAAACTGTAGCCAGAAGCACCAAGCAAGCATTCCGACTGTATTAATTATAGCGATTTTTCTTGACATAGAATACAACTATCAGAGCTATAATAACAATTTTATAAATAGACATAGGCGTGAAAATTAAAAATAGAATCAATTACTTCTCCCTGTTAAGTGTTAAGTGTTAAGTGTTAAGTGTCCCCTCTTTTCCGGAGAGGTCTAATGTTTGCTACAAATAGCTAGGGGATTTTTGTTTGAGTCATATAAAATCCGGTTATACAGTAATCCCATGCATTACTTCCTCTGAATACAGATGTTCTATTGAAGACGAATTTGTTGCATAAAAGTAGCGATAGAACATCCATTCCGCTTTGGTTCGCAGATGAAACGCGGAGCAAGTGCGGCAGCTATATCGCTCTGTTTCGCGATTATTGATGTTCTATTCATCTATTGTCCAATAGTTAGGGTGGGCTGATTAAATCTCAAAACCTTTACAGGTAAGAGTTTCAGCCTTTTTATGTCTCATATTGATGTTTGATTCATCTATTGTCCAATAGTTACAGCAGTTTCCGCGCATTATGAAGTACATATGCACAAGCAAGTGCGGCAGCTATATACTTTCATGCAACAAAGCCGTTCAAATCCAATATTTGTCCGTGACTCCTAACTCGGTCCTCCTGACTTCTAGCGCGATACGATAACTAGCGTTGCTGAACCAAGGGATGAATCTTTCACTCCCCACACTCCCCACACTCCCCACACTCCCCACACTCCCCACACCCCCCACACTAATTCATCCCACATATAAGCAACGCCCGATAACTAATTACCCGGATTCTATATCAAACATACTTACAGCACTTTCCTACTATTTGGAAGTACATATATTTATGGTTTTAGGGAATAGGAAGTAGGGGAGATGGAGAGATAGGTAATAGGGAATAAGGAACAGGCAAAAAATATTCATTCTGTCAGTTGTATCACATTAACCTAGAATCTGCTGTATCTTTTTTTTGTAGTTTACCTTTGTCAAAACCCCTATAAGTATAAATAGGCAGACCACTATTACAGCCAATTTCATTTACAGCACTTTGTGCGGATGGTGAGGTACAGTTGAAGACTAATCTCTCTTCCCTATTTACTAAGGTGATAAAACTCCGAAACTGCTGTAAGTGATACCAATTCATTTTAAGGATGTCACAAATAGTTTCAAGCTTTAAATGTCAAATAATTGCCTGAAACTATTATCTTGTCAAAGTTTTTAGTAATCGCAAATCTAACTTCGCGCCTTCTGACTTCTGACTTCAGTTAAACGGTATGAGGTACACCTGTGATGGGCAATATCCCACACCACAAAAGTTTTATTATTAATGTTTATACCTCATATACCTGCAATAAATTAACAATCAAATCAAGGAATAATTCTCACCATGAATGAACTAAAAATTACACTATTAGGTCCGAGTGCTGTTGGTAAAACTAGCCTATTAACTTCAATGTACGAACAATTTAAAAGAATAAGTTTTCAGGCAAATCTCCAATTAATTCCAGAAGCAGAAAGTAATGCTATTCTCAAAAAACGCCTGAAGGAATTAAAAAGTTTGGCAGAAACTTTTAAAGTACAACCCGGAGCAGGTATTCCCGGTTCTTCAGAAGTTCGCTCTTTTATCTTTGACTTAGCTGAACAGGATAAAAATCCATTTTTAAGACTTAATTTTTATGACTATCCAGGAGGTTTTATTTCTGATAAAGCTAGTCCTAATGAGAGGAGATTTGTGAGAGAATTAATGAATGATGCTGCTGCGGTTGTAATTGCTATTGATACCCCAGCATTGATGATGTCTAAGGGAAAATTTAACGAATATGTGAATAAGACAAAGCAAATAACAGCCATGTTCAAAGAAGCTTATAAAGATATTCAGGAACCTCGTTTAGTTATATTTGCTCCGGTTAAATGCGAGATGGAAATGATCAAAGGAGAGAGAGCAGCCAAACAATTATTAGAAAGAATAAAAAAAGAATATGCCGACTTACTAAATTTTTTATCTTCTCCAACTTTGAATTCTCAAGTTGCTGTTGCTATTACTCCAGTGCAAACTTTGGGATGTGTAATTTGTACAATGATTGAAGAACCAAGAAAAGATTATTTACCTACCTTTGGATTTAGGAAAATTAGTCGCGATGCCGAATATAATCCCCAGGATAATGACCAACCTTTACGTTATTTATTAAGGTTTTTGTTGAAGGTACACCATGAGGAACGCACCCATAAATTTTTACAAGTTGTTATGAATTGGATAGGTTTAGATGCTCATATTAAAAATGCTCTAATTCAGTTTTCTAAGGGTTGTAAAATTAGTGGAGGTTTTGCAGTATTGCAGGGGAAAGAGTTGTTATAGAAATTATTACAGCGGATTTTATAGAAGTGAAGTACACCCCTGGCTGACAATATGCCCCCACCACAAAAGTTTTATTATTAATATTTGTACCTGATATACCTGGAATCTGCTGTAATATCGGTATAAATAAAGTGGCGTTGCTGAAACACGGTATGATTTGATAATTTGGGATTGTTTGAACTACTTGTTAATATTAATTTTTCTCTCCATACCTGTTCTCTGTTCTCTATTACCTATAAACTTACTTTCATACCTTAATTCAGCAATGCCAATAAAGTATAGAAACCGGGTTTGTATTAAATACCCACCATACTAATATCTACTTCCCATAAACCCGGTTTCTAGGTAAATCCTATAAAATTTCCACAGGAGATTTAGATTTATATGCAAGTATATATTGAGAGTAGAGGTTTTTCTCAGGATGATGATTATCGTTGGTTAAAGGTTACTGAAGAGAGTCAAACTAGAGTAGATCAAGAATATTTACCAACTATTATTCAAGAAGCAAATAAATTAATTGATAGTGAGTCTGCTTCAGTCGTTTTGAGTCGAAAAAATAATGGTTTACTTTTTTTATTAACAAGTATTGAACCTGTAGATAGAGTAGATTTTGCCCATCGTCAAATTCGCATCTCTGTAGCTTGCTTAATGCCAGATTCTCTAGATAATCAAAGAATTTTGCGGATGTTGGCTGCTACTGCTTTAGATACAGAAGAAAGACAACATTTAACAACAGAAATTAGTCAAGCGGTAAGTTTAGGAGGAGAGCTAGGTTTCCAAGTTAATTTTGAACATATACAGAAATTAACTAACATTAGTGCAGCCAAAAACTTACTTCAAGATAAGTTGCCAAATACAACTAAAAAAATTGCTGAACTTTCACCACAACTTCAGCAAGAACTAGCATCCGAATTGAAAGAACATTGCTTGCCAAATCAACAGGGTTTAATAGTAGTTGTTACGGGAATAAAAAAAGAGCAAGCTTTCATTGATGCTAATGTTTGGCGTGGCTTATCTAGTCTGGTTGTCTATTCAGATTGGCAGATTATTAATCAAATTTTGCCAGAAAACAATTTTGCTACTAAACTCTCAAAATACTTTAATAGTTTAATGATAATTATTGGGATTCTTAGTGCAGTTTCTTTGTTAGCTAAAAATTTGAATTTTTGATAATTTAACTAGATTTATCAGCGATAAATAAATATAAGCATTTAGCTCTTAGCATTCAGCTATCAGTTTTTTATACCAATTTTATGTCAGGTTGCACAGAATTATCAGATTCATTAATTTATCCGTCTTTAATATACGGTAATTTCAATTTGGTATCAAGGAGAAGCAATGCTAAAGTATGAGCTTTTATTGATACTTTTAATTATCGCTCAATTAATTATTGCTCAATCTCTCAATACTAATTCCTCTGATCGAGACAGTGATTTAATAGACCTCTTGCAAAAGTTTTAATTAAATCAATTCAAGATATAAAATCAACAATTTCATTCCCCCTATTCCCTATTCCCTATTCCCTATTCCCTGACTTCTGCAAGAAGTCTAATAACTAATAGGTTTGGGCAGCATTCTGCAAGAAATACTTACAAATAAATTTTGCTAATTTCTTCAAAGAATGGTATAATTTTAAATTCGCTTAATTCAGTATAAAAAAATGTTTCATCTTCAGCTAGAGCGCAAATCTTTCTAAATTCTCTTCCCTCCTGACTCCTGTACGTCGCCAATCCGACAGCTCCCCTACCTGACTCCTAATTAATTATCTAATTATACCAATGCTACCGGATTTGATCTAAAAATATACTGTGTTTGTAGGTTTTGTTAATTTTAATGAACGCAGTATGAAACAAATTAATTTACTGATATCTTTTATAGGGGCAAAGTTTGGTAAAATTTTAGAAATACTAGACAATATTTACCTAAATATAACCCACCAAAAAACTGCTAAATTAACCTTACAAAGGAGAGCAAATATGCCAATTCCACAAATTTATAATCGGGATGTTTTTATTCTAATAGATCGTAGTGGTTCCATGACAATATCTGATGCTACGACAGGTAGTAAAAATCGTTGGCAATATCTTCAAGAAACTGTACAAGGTCATGTATTTGAAATTCTGTCTGAACAAGATGATGATTATGGAAATATTTGTGATGAAGTAACTCTATATTTTTTCAATAGAAATCAACAGCCTACTAAAACTATTTATCTTAGAGATGCTGCCCAAGTACAATCTGCTTTTAAAGAAAATAAACCAGGTGGAGCAACTTATATTGCTCCAACTCTAAACGAGGCAATATCTCAGTGGTTTTCTAATCGAACTGATGATAAAGGTGCTTTTATAATTATCTATACTGATGGTCAAATTGATGATAATAAAGAGTTTATTAATGTCATTGGTAAAACTTGTTCTAATATTAATAGTCAGGATGAAATTAAAGTTTTAATGATTGGTGTAGGGAGTGATATTGAGACAGAGGGAGCTATAGATTTTTATTTAGGAATTGATTTGAATGCTAATAAGTTTCAATCTAGACGAGGAGAAGATTGTAATATCTTTATTTTTGATTTAATAGATGAGGTAATGGATGAAGGTATTATTGCTGCTCTTGAACGTCAACTTGAGGGAGACCCTAGAAAAGGATTAGCAACTTGGGTAAAAGAAAAATATCCAAGTTTATATGCCAAATATTTTGGTTCTTAATATCTAATCATTTCCTGTGGAATACTGCGAAATAGCCATCAGCTATTACCTAGTTTCTTGCAGAGTAACTGCCTTATCAGCTATTGATTTTAGAGCTGGTAAAAGCAATTGATAAGTTGAGATAAAATTAAAAGTTACTCTCAAATTACGCTCCTTTAACCTTATATCATTTATCGATAAAGTTGCACTTAATATAAAGATGAGAATAGTCAATTTAATAAGGTCTGAGCAACAATTATTAAGAGCATTGTTACAAATAAATGGTATGAGAAGGAATTATTCATTATTTGCTGATAGCTGACTGCTATTTATAGCCTGAGTATATTTCTTTTTCATGTCGTCCAGTTTCATGTCAGCTACAGCTAAAAGCTGAATGCTGACTTGCTATATTTATTACCTTCTTCCTGAACTTTTAACAAAAAAAATATATATAGGACTTACATAGAAACCGCGTTTATCAACGAAATTTTGTGGTTTGAAAAACAATAATTATGGCCATGAAACAGGTTTCTTGTTTGGGAGCCTAAGTCCTGTATATATTGTGTTTTAAATCACATATAATTATTAGTATAAATCACATTGAATCCTGACTATAAATCACAGGTATTTCAGCAAAAATACTGAAAAATAAGAATAGTAAACTTGACTTTCATACGGAATTTATCCGATTCATGCTGAAGCTGAATAGGATAGTTAACTAGTTAAGTCAAGTTTGCTTTAATCAATTATTTTTAATAATGGATTTAATAATGGAGAGATACGCGGAATTATGGGGGTAGAGGAATAGGAAAAAATTTTGATTAATCTTAATCCCTCTTTTTTAAAGTCCATGCTTTACCCATAACTTGGGTAAAGATTGATTGTGAGATGAGATGAGATGAGTGGGGTGAGGAGAACAAAAAAATAAGGAAAAATTATTGAAGTAGGTAGACAAAATTATTTGTGTATTTACTAATTAATTATATTCCTTTTGCTTTTTGCCTTTTGCTTCTTTCTTATCAACAAGACTAATCTATCAATGAACATCTAATACCAAGCGTGATAAATGTTTGTTACAAATGGTAGGGATGTTGCATGCAACGTCCCTAGGTCTGAGGGTAGAAGGAAGAGAAAAATTGGAATAAATATTGAATAAAAAAAAGGAAAGAATATATAGATATAGCTTTCTAAAATCAATTGGTTCAGCTTTTTTTAAGTATCTCCGATTGAGATGCACCTTTTTGTAGCATTCTTTTTTCATGCCTACTATAAATTAAGTAATTACCCTGACCGGATTCAGAAATATATCTGTTGAAAGCTTTATTAATAGTCTATAAAATATCAGACCAAAAAACATGCAAGCTAATTATATAAATCAACCAATGAGTAAGGAAAAGTTAGAGCAGTTAGAAGCATTCGCTAAAATCATGATTGTCAGTTTTGCGTGGCATACTTCTGGTTTAATGGAACCATCTACCAAAACTAAACAGAATACTACAAAACAATCTCAAACTGATACTGAAACAAACTATCCTCAGCAAAAATAACGATGATGTGGTTGTTGTTGCGCCGACACCACATCATTTTCTAACGAATATATTCTCTGAGAATACGGTGACGCTTCGGATCTTCTAACTTTTTCAATGCTTTAGCTTCTATTTGCCGAATTCTTTCCCGCGTTAAATTAAACGTATTACCAATTTCTTTCAGGGTTTTTTCTTGACCATCATCCAAACCAAATCGCATCTGCAACACATTTCTTTCTCGTTCAGTTAAAGTTTTTAGAACAGTTTCTACATCTTTTTTCAGGCAATTTTCAAAGACATATTTTGCCGGTGTTTCACCATCGAATTCGATCGCTTCGCGATAGATGAGATTTTCTCCTTTACCGATAGGGTGGTCTAAAGATAAAGTTTCTTGAGCGCATTCTACAATAAATCGCAATTTCTCAGTTGTCATCTCCATTCGTGTAGCGACTTCTTCTGCAATTAACGGAGAACCTTCCATTGACATCTGCTTAACTATTTTTTTAATTTGGGAAACAGTTTCGTAGAGATAAACTGGCAACCGTATCGTCCGAGAATAGTCACAAATAGCTCTGGTAATAGCTTGTCGAATCCACCAAATACCGTAAGTAGAAAACTTATACCCTTTTGTATGGTCAAATTTTTCTGTGGCACGAATTAATCCTATACTTCCTTCCTGAATTAAGTCTTGGAAGTCTAAACCACGGTTTTGATATCGTTTGGCAATTGATGTCACCAGTCGCAGGTTAGCTGTCACCATTTTATTTTTAGCTCGTCTACCTTTTCCCAGGCGATCGCGCAGTTCCCATCTACTCATTTTTACTGCTGTTGCCCATTCTGTTTCATTAGGCGATCGCTTGAGCTTTTCCTCTAATTTTTCATAAATTTTCTCTAAAGCTAATAATTCATCAATTTGATGTGCTAAATGAATTTCTTCCTCAGCACCCAAGCGGGGGACTTGATTAATTTGCTTGTGATGAACTTGAATTGAGTCTTCAGTAAATGTTGCGGTCGGCGGTTCTCGATCTGGGTCATACCTACCTTCAGTATTATCTTTATTTGTAAATTCTTCTGTAGATTTCCAATGATTTAGACTTAAATTTTCTAGCCAGTAAGTATCATAATAAGTAGGATTTTTGCAGTCAATTAACCACCA
The DNA here is from genome assembly GCF_050015995.1 of Dapis brunnea BLCC-M229. Lineage (NCBI taxonomy): Bacteria > Bacillati > Cyanobacteriota > Cyanophyceae > Oscillatoriales > Microcoleaceae > Dapis > Dapis brunnea. The sequence continues at coordinate 9,095 of NZ_JBNHEP010000018.1, forward strand.
TTTAATTTGGAAATTTGTATGTTCTCTACTCTGAGGAGCAACTATTACTAACTGATTATAGTTTTTTGTACAAATGAGTAATTTTTTTTTTTTCTTCTAGACAGAGTTTGATAAATAGTTATTATTTTTTGTTGAAGTTTAGGATTGGTTTGAAATGCTTCTAGTCCTAACTCCAACAGAAATACTTCTAAATCATCTTCTTCATCGTTATGAATTTTGTAAGCATCATAGATAATTTCACTCCAATAATTTGGTAGTTCTAGTTGTGCTGTATCTAAATGTTCCAGTTGAAAATTATAGCCAAGTTTTTCAAACAAAGCTACTATTTTTTGGGGGCTACTAATTTTTCTTATATCGTCTAATTCTAATGAATGCCCTATCATTATCATCTATCTCCACAATTCATTTATCTTAATATGTTTGCTCCTCATAATATTGGAATTAAAAGTATTATTTTTTTTGTTTTTTTTCAAGATAGGCAAATTTATGAGGAACATTTTTTTGTGTTTCCTGAATAATTGTATGGGTTGTGATAGCGATCGTTCTGCGTACTGTTAGGACGATAGAACTCCGTTTCACTTACATGAATACCTATTGTTCCCTGGTTACTCAAAGCTTCAACTCATGCAAAGCTTTACCCTCAGTCAAGAGCAATAGCGATCGCGCTTGGGAAATTTTAGCTATCACTACTATCAAAGAGCTTTATGAATTTGTACTATTTTCTTTTTACCATATTTATATTATTATGTCAATAATTATCATCAAAATCTTGATATTATTATGTTTGCAGGCGATCGATAAATCTTATATATGCTTACCATATTAACAAAATTATGTCAAAATTTTATCGTTTCGACTAATATTTAAAGGAAACAGTTAGGATAATTATTTAGAAACTGTTTGTAAACTCATAAAAACCTCTCTCCTACGAGGAGAGAGGCTTATTAACCCCCCTTCCCTACAAGGGAATGGGGGCAGGGGGGTTAGGTTTTTAGGATTCATCGGTTCCATGCAGCACTTCTCAAACAGCTTCTTATATTTAATTAATAAATAGCCTTAAAAATTAACAGCCAAATCTAAGAGACTGTTTGTAAAATAAGTATTAAGAGAACATGCGAGTGACTAAAATCTAAAAGCGGTAATACTTCAAGAGATTGAAATTTGGTAGGTAGAGAAGTATTCAGTACATATATTCCTAGATTTTTAAGCGACAAATATTTGTCTTGATTTCTTCCTCCTTATTCCCTATTCCCTATTCCCTATTCCCTGTTCCCTGTTCCCTGTTCCCTGTTCCCTGTTCCCTATCTCCTTTTTATATTTCCTTTACAAACAATCTCTAATTAGCTAATTTTGATAATATATATTCATACATCTGTAATTAACAGAGAAAGGATTGAAGTAATTAATAATTATTAAATAATCATCAGCAAACTGATAGATTTTGACAATAAAATTAACAGTTTTTATGAGGAGAAACTAGGAGAAAAATATGGAAACTCTATTAGGTATTTGTCTAGGTGTAGGGTTGAGTGCAGCTTGTGGGTTTCGCATATTTGTACCCCCACTGGTAATGAGTATTGCAGCACAATCAGGACATTTACAACTATCTGATGATTTTACTTGGATGGGTACCCCGGAAGCAACAGTCGCTTTTGGAGTTGGTGCATTCTTAGAAGTTGGTGCTTATTACATTCCTTGGGTAGATGAGTTACTAGATATTATTGCCACCCCAACAGCAGTCATCGCGGGTACCATAATTACAGGTTCATTTGTTAGCGACATGAGTCCAATGCTACAGTGGACGATCGCTGTGATTGTAGGTGGAGGTGCTGCGGGAACAGTGCAAGGTTTAACAGATGTTACCAGGTTAGCTTCTACAGCTCTCACAGGAGGGTTTGCAAATCCTGGAGTTTCGACAATGGAGTTACTTAGTTCCACAGTCTTATCGATGTTAGCGATTTCTGTACCAGTATTAGCTGCTGTAGTAGTATTTGTAGTGATTGGGTTGCTATTATCAGGAGTTAAAGCTTTGCATCGTAAATTGAAGAAAAGAAATAATACAGAAATACCACCGACTGAAATAGAATAAATATGGCAAAATAATGTAGAGGGAAACGGTTGTTTACCCCTACTGCTCAATATCTACTCTAGTCGACGTCTGGTGAAAAAGATATAGATTTTTTGAGGCTAGAGGAACAATTATTATTAAAGATTGGGGAAAGTTAGAAAAAGCAATTAAAAATATTGAGGACAGTTAGAAGCATGGAATTAGCTTTTCTAACTCCTAACTCCCCCCTTAAAAAGCATTGAATTAATATAACTACCTACCTCTTCCTTTTTTTATACTGAATTAAGGGGGTTTAATATTACAACTTGATGCACTTTATTATTTTCCCACACTTCCGCGATGGACTATCCAATGGTGTAGACAGGCTATAAGTCTATTATACCCACATTTTTCAAGACTTTATAAATACCAAAAAGCTAACAGCTAATTTCTACAAATGAACTTGAAAATATTGCCGATATAACTCACACCTGGGATAACATTTATTATTCTGCCATTTTACCAAGCCTAAACTATCTAACTTAAAACCCAACATCCCTGTTAACTGCCCGCTAGAATTTTCAGAAATCACATTTTTCATCGCTTCAGCTAACTCTGAATATTCTTCTAAATTCCACAAATGTCGTCGCAAATGGTCGCTATAAATTCCAGTTTCAGCAGTTACATTTTCTGGTAAATCTTCTAGGGTTAAATCTTGTTTAGAAATATGATATAAAGCCACCCTAACTAAATAAGGATGACCGCCAACAATTGCCATTAATTTATCAACTTCTTGTTCAGACCAATTCAAATTATGTCGCGATGCTAAATCCTGAACTTGTTCTTGATTAAATTCTGGTAAATCTATAGGTAATCCTACATTAAAAGGAGATTGATTAATATTCATCGGAATATAAACTTCTGTAGAATGTACCACCAACAACCTTAACTTTTTCCAAATAACTCGTCGCTTTGATTCCTCATGCCAAGCTCTCAATAATCCCAAAAAATCTTCAGCAATATCAGGATATTGAAAAACTCGGTCAATCTCATCTAAACCTAATACTAAAGGATTATCTATTTGTGCTAATAAATACTTCTCAAAATAATCCTTACAATTAACTTTACTTCCAAAAATATCATCCCAATAATCATCTAATTGATTAGGTAAACGTAACTCCCTTCCCACATAAGCACAAAACCATTTTAAGAATTGTTCGAGATTACTAAAAACCTCTTTATCTACTAACTGAAAACTCAACGGTACAGTCCGATATCCTGACTGTGCAGCATGATGCAAAATTCTTGCCATTAAAGAAGTTTTACCCATCTGTCGTGGCGCCTTAATTCTAATTAAACCACTCGGTTGTAATATAGTTTGATAACAACGTTCTTCAATAGGTGGGCGTTCAATATAAAAAGTAGATGCCACATCAATTTGTCCTCCCGGTATTTCAGGTTCCGCAGAGGGTAAAGGAGGGCGACTTCCTGACACAATACTACTAATTTCTTCAGTTGGAGAAATTTTTTCTTCCTCCTCTACTTCCGGCGCAACATTTCCCAGTGGAGCAGCTAACAAAGTCAGAACTTCCCGCAAAATAACAACACTATCTTCCGGCGATCGCCACTCCCGTTGTTGAATACGATAGAGATAACCGCGCAAGTCATGGTTGAGAGGTGTACTGAGAGAAAAACCTACCCGAATTGGCAAAATTACAGGTTTACGGTCTGGTCGGGAAAATTGTAATTCTCTAGCAAGTTGTACTTGATAGGTGAGCAACTCACTTTGCGCAGACTGGGGAGGCAAAAACAACAGTAAATAGTCACAGCGTTTCAACTCTTCATTAATTCGCCGAAACCAATTTTCTCCCAGACGAATGTGATCTGCTCCCATAAACACCTGATGACCAGCAGCAGTCAGAGCTGTTTCAAACTGTCGCGCCAATTCTTGATCCGGGTCTTGACTCCGATAACTGATGAAAACTTGGGAACTATTTTGATTGACTATTTGTTCCTCATCTAGTAGAGGTAACAGTTCCCCTAGGGGTTCTGACTCCGTTTGAGATGAGCTTTGTTTTCCGGAGCGGTGGTCAGTTTCATCTAATGTCAGAGCAAAAGTGGCAAAAAGCTGTTGAATTTTACTGAGGTCTGCACCGACTCGTCCTTGTCTAATTTTACTTATAGTGTCGGAACCCACTCCAGACTCTGCTTCAATTTCTGCCAGAGTACCTCTGAGGTTATATTCCTGTTTCCATTCTTCAATAGCTTCATTTAATTTTTTCAGTCCAGAAGTTGTGAGAATTCGTCCGCGATCGCGTTTTGATTTTTTTTCCATTGTTTATTGGGAGTAGGGAGTAGGGAGTAGGGAATAGAAATAAATTCTCTACTTTATTCCTTATGATAATTGCTATAGTTTTTATTTTAAATTATTTCAGTGCTATTAACAAAGATAAGTAATTTTTTTTAATTTACAGCGCTGTTCATTTGAGTGAGTAGACCCCAAAGTAGGGACATTGCATGCAAAGTCTCTACAAGGTTATCATTGTAGTGAGAGCATCTTGCTACCTTTTTATACCAATTCACTTTAAAGATGTCACAAATAGTTTCAAACTTTAAATGTGAAGTAATTTCCTGAAATTACTGAGCGCGTCTTTCATCTCGCACAGCGAAAAGTTTTGAGCTTATAAAATCTTACTTTTAACTTTTGTATGGGTGATTCGCGAATCACCCCCTACTGACTTTTGACTTCCGTGAAACGGTATCAGGAGTTCCTCATCCCCATCTAATATTTTAGAGCTGTTAACGAAGATAGGCAATTTTTTTCTAATTTAAGGAAGTTAACTAATTAATCACATTTTAACTGCGGGTGTCTCAAAACTAGACTACCTAGACAATTCTAAGTTTTCCAGATTTTTTTTAGTTTTTTTAATTAACTCCCTAATGTTCTCCACAATAACTTGTTAATTTTTTTAAACTCTAGGAGTACAAAATAGAAAATCAGAGATGAAAAATTTTCTTCATAGTTCAATTTCTACTCTTGTAACAACAATATTTTTGAATATTTATCTTCTCACTTCTGCCAAAGCAAATTTCACTTTTGATGAAGTAGAAATTGACCAAAACCAAGTTATTGCTATGGCAATACCTCTAAGTGATTTACAAGGAAGTTATGGTTATGAATTAATCATTTTAGAGCAGGGTTATAATGAAAGATCTTGTTGGATAGAAAGTGAAACTGAATTATATCCAATTTTAGTCGAACCTTTACTGTTAAACTTTAATTTTGCTGGCATTTGTAGACAAGCTACTGATAGTAATAATTATTCAATACGGGTAGATGGTAATGATTTATCAATGAGTCATAGATTAATTTTGGAAAATGTTGGTGATGAAATTAAATTATTTGGCATTTCTCTAAGAGGGGATAAAAATTTGATTGGTAGAACTCGCGGACTAAGTGATGGAATGATGAAAATTTTTCTCGAACCAGGTTGGAAATTTACCAAACGTAGTTATCAGGAAAAAGTTCTTAGTCATTTTTATTTTAGTTACGATAGTTTTGCTGCGAAACAAGATGCTGTAGAGCAAAAAATAGCTGAGATTGAGGCTCAAATTCCAGATTTTTTAGAGCTGGATGATAATCTAAATAGAGATCAGGGAATAGAGAGTAGGCAGTAGGATTCTTAAGAATAAGTATTAATCGCGTTTAATGCCTAGAACCTTTAAAAACATTACTCTTGCTTATTTATTACTTAATAACTGAAGTCTTGAGCAAGCATAGCATTATTTTTGGGAATTGGTATTATACAGCAGATTCCAGATTAATGTCGTACAACTGACAAGGTAAATATTTTTTGCTTGTTCCCTATTGTACTCCCCATTTTCCCTACTACCTAAAACCATCAATATATGTACTTCATCAAGTAATAAACTACTTTCAACAATTAATAATTAATTATTAATAAGTAAATCAAATTTTACAAAAACTATGAAACTCACATTCCAAAACCAAATTACTGACGTTTCGCACACAAAAAAGAATGATTTAGAAACATTTTTCGCTCTAGTTGAACTTAATTTAGTGATTCAAGAAATAGAGTATTTTACAGGAGATGATTGGTTATCTCTATGTGGTGATATTGACAGTGGAGAAATTTATCGAAACTGGTTTATTTGGCAAGATATAGAACTAACTCAAGAATGGGAAGCTTACGATCATATTACTAATCAAAGAATTATTGCCAGTAACCGGACTCTATTAACAGCCAAAATTGATCAAATAGAAAATGAGAGAAATAATTAATTATGACAAGTTTAGAAATAATAATTTTTGCTTTAATACCAACTATAGCTTGGGCAATTGGAATTGTATTTGCTCCGGTTGATAAGTCTTAAACTTGCCACTTTGTAGGTTGGGTTGACAAAAGAAACCTAATATTATGTTCGGATGAAAAGTTATAAATAATTAGGGAGTTCTCAGGAGTCAGGAGGGAGAAATAAAGTATTAGAAGGAGAATTTTTTTTATCGCTAATTAACCGGACATAATATAACTAGACAATTTAAAACTTCAGTAGATTTGGAGTAAGATTGATAATATGTTGATTAAGTTGACGGCATCTAAAGTAATATTAGTAATACCAATTCACTTTAAATATCTCACAAATATAGCAATATGATTTGAGTTGTGAGATATTGGAGACTTTTAGGGAACACTTAACACTTAACACTTAACACTTAACACTTAACTGGGAAGAAGAAAATGTATCTTATTCATAAGATAACTGCTATATTCTATCCTTTTAAGGAACACCTCAATTCTCACATCTGATTCCTGATTCCTATAGTTTCAAACTTTAGATGTGAAATAATTTCTTGAAATTACTTTGGCGTCAAAATTTTGAGCCTATAAAATATAACTTTTAATTTTTGACTTTTGTGAAACGATATAATCACTTCAATGGGTTTTTATTTTGTGCTGCTGAGTTAATAGTTTTGTCAATTCTTTTTAACCTAGTATCAGAACGTTTTGCAGTTTCAATCCAGAATAGTATATTTTTTTTCGACGATTTACTCAATGACTCAAAATACTTTTTAGCAGTGATATTTGCTGCTAATGCTTGCTGTAAATCTGTGGGAACTATTAACTCTTCTATAGCATCTAACTTAGTCCAAGAACCATCTTGTTTTGCCAATTCAATTTTCTGTAAACCTGTTTCAGTCATCAAACCTTCTTTGATAAGTTCTTGGATATATTGTTTATTTAATTTTGACCATACACTTTTTGGTTTTCGAGGTGTAAATACCTGCATATATCTTTCAGAGTCTAATGATTTAACTTTACTATCAATCCAACCAAAACATAAAGCTTCTTGAACTGCTTCACTATATTTAACGCTTGGTTTACCACTTTTTACCTTGTAATAGATTAGCCAGATACCAACAGAATTTTTATGGTTTTCTTCTAACCATTTTCGCCATTGTTGACGATTTTTTGCTTGAAATGTTTCTAGTTTTTGATCGAATTTTAGCATAAGTTTAGAACCCTTGATTGAATTCAAATCAAATTAGGCATATTTGGTTGGATTTAGTTATTAGCTAACCAAGCCTTTAATTTTAACAAAAAAAAGGAAAAAATTTTCTAGCAAGATATATTTATAATTCTGTTCTTAAATAAGTGGATTTTCTATCAACTGAATAAATTGTTTCCCTAACTCTGTTATTCTACTTTTTTGAAAGTTATTTTTTACATCCCGTCTAATTGAGTCAGTATTTTCAGTATGCTTGACAGTTCTAAATTTTTTTTCATAGTTACGACGAGGTTCAAAAGGATTGAGTTCTGATATTATTGACTCTATTTCATCAGCTTCTTGTTTTAATATTTCTTTTGCATTATCAAAATAAATAGTTGGAGGTTCTTCTTCAAACGTTTTATATACTTCTCTCAACTCAATCAAGCCTTTATAATTTAATTGTTTTAATACTTGATTGTAAAAAATACGATTTTCTTCTAAGTCTGGAAAATCAGCCAAAATTTTTTCTTCATTATAATTATCTATATAATTTAGCATTCTAAGTAATTTAATATGAGATACAGTAAGTTCATCAATCCATTTAAGAAAAATTGCCTGAATATCATCTTTAAGAGAGTTAGGAATAGCTGAATTTAAAACCGCATTTCTCAGTGCTTCTAATTTTTCTTGCTGATGTTCACACTCAGCGATACGGATAGCTTTTTTAAAAGTTGTCTGAAAAGTTGGATTATCAAAACTTACCGCATCAATTTGTTGTTTCAAAATTAATAATTCTTGTACTAATTATTCTAAAAAATCATGCAATCTTTGACTAGAAGGTTCTTTAATATAAGTCTCATAAAAATGTACTGCAAGTGAACCTACTGCTGGAATAGCACTAATTAATGCTTTTTTAGCATTATAATTTTTATCTTTATTATTTCCTTGTTTTAATAAGTCTAATTTTTGTTGTAATTCAGAATTATTATTTGTATCGCTCATTAAAAATTGCCTCGTGTAGCCAATCATAGCTACATATTATAACGAAGCTTATCTAAACTCCACTTGTAGTAAAAACCCTACTTTTGATAATTTATATCATGTTCGGATAATCACTTATAATAAAGTATATGGTTTGTCGTATAGCTCTCAGCCCGAACTGTAGATAGGGCTTCAGCCCTACTACGAACTGTAATTATAATAACTATTTAACCGAACATAATATTAGGTAAAAAGCTGACAATTAAAAACCTGAAACTACTTATTTTTATAATCCACAAAAAGAGGAAATTTGAAGATAGCTGCCATAGAAAATTACCGTCAAATTATTAAACAACTATTCAGGGAATATACTCAGATACCAACTACTGAAATTGACATAAAAAATCAAATAATTTTTAATGAGTAATAGAAGATAGCGATCGCTTGATGCAGTTAAAATCAAATTAGGTATATTTGGTTGGCTTAAATTTTGCTAACTAAACCATTAAGTAGGTAGGTGAAAAAATTTACAAGTACGTCCGCAGCGACTGAAGCGGAGCGGAAGGAAGCAATCTCAAGGGTTTCAACTGCTTTAACATTTCGTTACATAGTGATGTTTATTCGTGCCTACCTACTTAATTTACCGAATAATTAAGGTTTAAAGCCTCTTCTTTAAAGGAGAAAAAAATTTTTCCCTACCGTGTCAATCCTCTTCTTTTCAAGGAGAGGTAATTATTAATTATTAATTATTAATTATTAATTGTTGAACAGATAATTAATCTTTGATTTTTAATATTTTCGGGTATTTACTATCTGGGGCAGATCGTACAAAATCAGCAATTTTTTCTGGTCCCAACTTTTGCAAATGTTTTAACAGTTCACTACTTTCTATAAATAATTTATCAACATTAATCTCAAAATAAGTAGGCTGATAATAATTCAATTTCCTCACACCTTCCCCCAACAACATAACAGCACCACGCCAATTTTCATTTCCAGCATGATAAAGTCCTACTGCGATTTGTAAAATCCCTTGATAAAAAGTGCGTTCTGGTTCTCCAGCTTCCAGCCATAAAGCCTCAAGAGTATCATGGCATTTGTAGAATTCTTGTGCGTTAAAGTCTGCTATTCCCTGCCAAAACTCTTGGGGAATTTTTTCTTGTTCAGAAGTCATTATTTTTAACTCAAAAATCTTCCATTAAAAAGTAAATTGAATGGAATATAGCGTTTTTCAGTCACCGTAAAGTACGCTTGTCTTTTTTCTTTCCTGTTCCCTATTCCCTGTTAAAATTTTCCCTAAAACAAATGAATTTTATACCTAACTCATCAGATGGGAATTCCTATATCAATAATTCAAATTTTTTCTCTTTCCCTAGGAACTTACAAATAAAAAAATATACAATTACCATGAATTTAGGGAGTAGGGAGTAGGGAAATTAGGCAGCGAAACTCCAGGTCTAGTTCAAAAATTGGATAATTTATTTTTTGCTATTCCACTATTATTTTCGTACCCAATGCTGTGTCAAGGATAGAAGCAAGTTATACCCAATATTTTCAGAATATTTTCAGAAGAAGGAAAAAGGAAAATAAGTTATCCTTGTTCATGGCAACGATATCTGTTTTTAGCTAACACCAACATGAAAAGCGGAGTTTTGCCTGAGCAAAACTTTTAATTAAAGCTTTTTCCTTCTTCCTTCAAATTTTCAACTTACATACTTGCTCTAGTTGACTCTAAATCTTCTTGACTAATTTCTTGTTGTTCGCCAGCAAAATCATTATCTGGGGTTAAAAATAGCATACAATGACATTCTTTGCGCTCCCGCATTGGTACACAAGGACAGTTCCAATATGTAGCCTTTACTTCTGCTTCTTTATCTTCATAATGACGACATGGACACAAAGGAGCGCCCAATTCATCCTTATGTTTAGCTAATCCTTCAATTACCACAGCAGTAACTGAAGGATCTACACAAAAATAAGTATTTGTATTCTTGGCATACTTTTCAGAGAACTTTTTCATCGCCTCCAAAGATTTTTCAGTAGATAGTTTCTTGTTTTCTGTAGTCAGGGTCATAATATGTTTTTGTTATGCTGATGATATTAGTTAGTTTATCAATTTTACTACATAAAGCCATTTTACGAAAAAAATTCCATTAAAAGTTTCCCATATTGAAAATTTTTTACTCATATACTATAGATAATTAAATTTGTCAATCAAAACAAATAATACCGTTGCCAATTTAACTTTTAATTTGTGACTGAAGTTGAAACTCTAAAGGTTGATTAGAACTAATTTCCAAACCAGAACAATGTTGAAGCTTAGGTATTTCTGCTGCTGAAGCAACAGACTCATCTAACCACAATAACCATCTACTTCCAGGAGGAAGAGTAGTTAGACTAAGCGAATTTTCAGTCAACCAAAGCAAAGACCTTTCTGGTGGTTTTCCTGCCAAAACCTCTTCCCCAAAATTAACTCCAGCTAAGGTTTGCAACACAGCTAAATTACCATGCACCAAACCAGTAGCAGCAGTCCAAAGTTGAACATTTAGTAGAGAGCGGTTAGCATAAAAATATAAAGAAGCAGCAGCAGTCACCGCAGCTTCAAAATTATCGGGTTGCCAGTCAGCAGCACTATCAAGACAAATTAAAATTTCTTCTCCTCCCCTAGATACCTCTAATTCCCGAACCCGCAACTCACCATAACGCGCACTACTCCGCCAGTGGATCAAACGACTAGGATCTCCAAACCGATACGGTCGTAATGTCCGAGTTAGTCCTTCCGAAGCCATTTGATAACGACTATGTTCGTGAAGTTGACGACTATTTTCTTGACCAAGTTCATCTATTATCGGGCAACTACTCAGGGGTAAAACTGTAGGATATACAATGGCGGTAGCTTTAGCGTTTCGACTACGACGACACCAGAATAGACCTAGAGGTGCTGCTGTTCTCAGTTGAAGATGATGCCATCTATATATACCCCTTTTTTTGGTAGGGAGATAGTAAACCCAATTGTAAGTTTCTTTTGCAGGAATAACTTCTATTGCTTGTTGCACTGGTTTCCCTAATGTGAAAGGAATTTCATCTTGGAGTTGCAGCAAAGCTAGTGGTTGGTTGGTAGAATTTTCTATTGTTAGGGCGATCGCTAAATGGTCACCCACAGTTATAGGTTGAATGGGATGACGATGTACTTTTATTTGACGTAGCGATCGCCCTGGTAAAAGAGCACCCATTCCTAACAATGCAAAACTCATCCCACTAATTACATATAGCCATCCTGCCATTGTGTTAGTAGCGGCACCAAAGAAGAATATTGATAATATTCCGAGTAACCCACCTGCGTAAGCTGGTGTTACCCAGTTAGTTTCTAGCCAGTCGGATATTTTGTAGTAAATTTTCATCTAATTAGTTTTATTATTTTGACTAAGACTTATATGATATCTGGATAATAAGTAATCAAAAAGTTTTTGTTTGTAGTAGGACTAAAGCCCTACTACAAGCTTTTATCAATTACTATTTCCTATTCCCTATTTTTTTACCAATCTAATCCTTACTCATCATCTTCTACTGTATCAAATAGAGATAACTGTTTGATTTCTTGGTAGATTAAATAAATATTGGATTGATTTTCTGAAATTATTTTTCCTTCTGTTTTGGCTATTTTTAACCAGTCTTGTAATTGGCTAATATTTACGTTTAACTTTGTGGCTAAATCTTGATCTGTTCGTGGTTTCTCTAAGTTATCAAGTACGATCGGCAACAGTGCTTCATAAATACTTAATTGCTGTGTTGAAATTTGATGATTTTGATGTTCTTGAGTTTCGGCAGCAATCCTATAATTCACTGGATTTTTAGTTTTGATTATTTTTTCTTCAGCACTGGCTTGATTTAGCCAATCCCGTAATTGAGCAACTTTTTAAGAAGAGGTAATTATTAGAGACTGTTTGTAAAATAAGTATTAAGAGAACATGCGAGTGACTAAAATC
>NZ_JBNHEP010000019.1:0-3002 GCF_050015995.1 Dapis brunnea BLCC-M229
CCCAGGAGGGGAAGTCAGGAGGAATGGGGAATGAGCGAGGAGGCAGGAGGAAAAATTAAGGGATGATTTTTCTGCCATAGTCAATCCAAAATCCTAAATTTTTGAGCTTTTTAGAACGAAAACCTTGTACTTTTTAAAGACCATTACAGTCTAAAATCTTTATCTGTCAATGCTTTTAGATTTAATCAGCAAGCCCTAATTATCAATTATCAATTATCAATTATCCATTATCCATTAATGAATGATGTTTATGCTTTGGCTACTACTTTATATTATTTATTGACAAAAATAGTGCCTACTCCATCTTTTTCTAGAGCAAGTAGAGAAAAAGGTGTTACTTTAAAACCAGCAATAGAAATTAATTATGATATTAATTGGGTTGTTAATCAAGTAATTATGATGGGAATAACTCTCGATCCTAATGATTATAATCGTCCCATAAATATCAAAAAATGGTTAGGTTTATTTGGTGAATTAATTCCTTCAATTGATTCTAATAGCATTTACTTGGAAAATATCTAGAATTAAATTTTCAACTGAGTTAGAATCAGACAGTTGTGTTGATACAGAAAGCAAAGTTGCTCAATTGCCAAAATTACAATTATTTAAAAAAATTGCTAATGCTTTTCCAAGGTATTTTTGAAACAAAATCTTCAAATAATTTAGTTAACTCTAAAAATTCTGAAGTTAATTTACTAAGCCAATCAAAATATAAATCTCCTCAAATTTACAGCCAAAACGAGATTATAGTTTACGAGAAAAAAATATTGCCGATTTACTCATAGCTAGAAATTTACCAGGATTATTTGAAAAGTTATTAGAGCGTAAAGGATTGCAGAAATGTTTTTTCAAGATAAGTAATGACAGGTATTTAAAAAATGTTTTTGGAAAGATGAAAAAAATCTCCGTCTTTCTTTAATGCTTGAAAATAACATTTAGTCTTCAGTCTTGAATTCTCGGATAATAAAAAATAAAAATACGGCTAAATTAAATATAAAAATAGTCAATCTGATGAGAGAAAAATCATGTATTAATTCCTTTACTTCTAAAGGCAATGGTACAGCAACTAATCCTACAAAAAGGATCTTAGACCAAACCTTTTCATACCACAAACCAACTAAGGCGATAATTATCAAACTGCCATAAACTGCTGTATAACGAGCCACTAACTTAAGACTAGGAATATCAGCATTGAGAATTGGTTTTAAAATTAATTCTACTGTCTGAAATTCCCCATTAACCAGATTAATTTCAGCCCAAGTTGCCAGAGTCTCAAAATTTCTCCAGCTCCAGCCAGAAATTAAAGAAATTACCAACATGACAGTTGCAATAATTCCCTTATATAAAATAATGAATTTTAGTCTGGTACGTTCTGGAGATTGAGTTTCCATAAAATTTCAAGCTAAACAATTGGAAATTCTTGAACAATTGAACACTAAAAACAATTGAAAACTAAATAAGGAGAGATAAATTTCTCTCCCATTGACAAGAAAAATTGGTGGTGGTGCATAGTAATGGTAGAGAGAGTTTGGGAAATGTGGGGAGTGTGGGAAGAAATTAAAAAAATATATAGCTAAGAAAAAATTGGTTAGGACAATTACTGATGATGAATCTTATGACCAAGAAATCTTTTTCCAACTCTTCCCTGTTCCCTGTTCCTTGCTATATCTTTACGATTACTATGTAGGACTACCGAAAAATTTAACCTTGCTTTTGAGAAATCATACCTGTTTGACGAGCATAAGCAAAAAGACCTCCAGCATCAATCACAGGTCTTACTTCTCCCAAAGACTTCAACTGATAAGTCTTACCAAGAGTATGATTAGTTAACTGATTTTCTTCAAAATCAATAGTAACTTCCTGACCAGTTTCAAATAACTCACACAGGCGATCGCCAGACTCCCAAGGATATAACTCCCCAGTCGCCGAACAATTGCGGAAAAATATACGAGCATAAGATTGAGCCACTACTGCTTGGACACCAGAAGCGCCTAGGGCAATAGGTGCGTGTTCCCGTGAAGAGCCACAACCAAAATTTTCTCCAGCCACGATAATTGGATAGTGGGTTTTCATTTCTCCTGGTTTAATAAACTTACCGTAGCGATCGGGCAACCCACACAAAGCATAACTTCCTAGCTTATCATATTCATCTGGCTTGGAAGGAACTAATGTTAGATACTCGGCGGGAATAATTTGGTCAGTATCTATATTGTCATCTAATACAAAGATTTTGCCACTTAGGGATTTGGCCATAGTCAATTTCCTGTTTTCTGTTCTGCTGAACTTACCCAAACTTGCCCAAACCTAGGTTTGAGCCTTGGAGACAAGCTTCCTGCTTCACGCATATACCACTGCCCCATGGGCTGTAATCTATCTTCTCCACAGTCTTAAAATCGGTGGAAACTCCGCCTACTGATTTTACAATAACATCGATCTTGACGATCTACTGCCCCATGGGCTGTAACCTATCCTCTCCACAGTCTTAAAATTGGTGGAAACTCCACCTACTGATTTTACAATAACATCGATCTTGACGATCTACGATGATAAATCTTGAAAAAAAGTATGTTTAAGTATCTTTAGGTAAGATTTCAGCTCTTGTTTTTACCAAAAAATAAGGTCTAAAGCCTCCCCTTTTAAGGCAGGGCTGTTTCATTCTCACTAAGCGTGTAGAATTATAGAGTAAGGAGCAGATTTAGTTTGTAAAGTTGGCCAATATACCAATATATGAAAATATATGGAAAAAAGCCTCATTGATTACCTGAAAGAAATACCTGATTTTCGCATAGCAGAGAGGTTGTCGTCACCCCTTATGGCTGATACTGCTGATTATGATTATGGGAATCATAAGTGGTTATTGGGGTTATAGACAGTTAGGAAGATTTACGGAACGCCATCGTTTAACTTTAATTAAACTACTAAATATTCCTCAAGCTCGTGTTCCCTCTTAGAGACTGTTTGTAAAACAAATCTTAAGAAGACCCAGAGCTTTTAGCAGCAAG
>NZ_JBNHEP010000020.1:0-25926 GCF_050015995.1 Dapis brunnea BLCC-M229
TTAGTTGCTCTTGGCAGTTATAATCATTCCCTACCCCATCATATTGAGTGGATACGTTAAAACTTACCATCAGCTTTGTCTGTAAATGTCAATGACTTTCCCTTGAAGTTGAATAATAATCAAATTGTTGAATTAAACAAGCAACATCAAAGGAAAGAGAACAACCTCTTCCTACAGTAACAAATTAAACACAAAGGAGAAAAGAACAATGACAATTAGTTGGAATGTTAGGGAAAAAACCCAAGATGGTAATGACAACGACAACTATATCACAGGAAAGAAAAGCAGTAAGACCTTTTTTGTATTTGGTGCAGGGGGTAAAAATAAAGCCACCTGGCATCACGAAGATAGTATCAGTGGTAACGGAGGTGCAGACACATTAATCGGACGTGATGAGAACGATAGTCTTTATGGGGGAACTGGTAACGATATCCTCTATGGTGGTTATGAAACCACCGATCCAAACAGTGATAATGGATATTCTTTCCCGACTGGACAGTTCACTACCGTGAACAGAGATGCTGGAAAAGACCTGCTTCGGGGAGAAGATGGTAACGATACCCTCTACGCTGGAGCCGGAGACGATAGCCTCTATGGTGACAACAATGATGACGTGATGTTTGGTGGAAACGGAGACGATACCCTCTATGGTGGAAACAATGATGACCTGATGTATGGCCAAGATGGTGCTGACCTGATGTATGGCGAAAATGATGCGGATATTATGTTTGGCCAGGATGGTAGGGATACTCTCTATGGAGGAATTGGTGCAGATTTACTCTACAGTGGTAAACTCGGTAATGGAGCTAGTGATGTCCTAGACGGTGGTGCAGATGCAGATACCTTTTTCCTTGGTGAAGCTGCCGATACTGCAGGTGGCGGTATGAAAATCGACTGGATGAACCTCGGTTTGAGTATGGCAGGAGATGTTACTGACTTAGGATTCACAGTTTTTGCTCCCAAATTGAAGATTGCTAAAGAAATTGTGCCCATGATCTTTGATGTCACTAAGGGAGTAATGAATGGTCAAACATCAAGACTGGATCGGCCAAATAAAACAGCTTCTGCTACTATTAAAGACTTCAACTTCCGAGAAGACGTCGTCATTATCCCTGTAGACCAAACCGTATATATTTCAGATGATAGCAATACAAAGAATACCCTTGCTTTCAAATACGACACATCCACCTCTGATATTTTTGCTACTCTTGATCTTGAGTATGCGGGGACTGTTTTTGAGGATGCTTCTGATTCCTATGACAGTAAAGCTGAAGCATCCATAGCTAATATGCTCAAGCAAAATGCGATCTACATTGATTCAAATGGTGCCACTCTAGGAACCGAAAGTAGCACTACATTGAATATCGATTCCGCAGATTTAGAAAACTTAGGAAGTAATAAATTTCTGGTATTGGGTGCTTATTCCGGGTATAATATGCAGGGTAGTAATGAGGATGAATACTTGTATGGAACTAACCATGATGATGTTATTGCTGGATACCAATTGGATAATTTAGGAGGAACATCATTTTCACCAGGAAATGCTGGCAATGATGAATTGAGGGGATTTGATGGTAAAGATATCTTCTATGGTGGTGCTGGCAACAACTATATAGATGGAGGTCATGACGCAGATACTGTATCATATATCCATGCTGCAGGTGATGTCACAGTCGATTTATCAGATTTTACTACTGATGGCGATACTCGTTATGCTAAAGCCAGTGATAATGGGTTTGGTGGCCAAGACAAATTGTACAGCATTGAGCATATTATTGGTAGCGATAATGCTGACAGTATTAAAGGAGACGATGAACCGAACGTATTGTCAACTGGAAGAGGTAACTATGTAGTAGATGAAAACGGTAATGATGTTCAGCTCAATAGTTCGTTAGTAACAATGGGTAACGATACTCTGACAGGAAATGGTGGTAGCGATACCTTTGTTCTGTCTGGTGGAAGTCATACCATTACAGACTTCAGCGCTGATCAGGGGGATAAGATTCAGATTGATCTTAAAGAGTACTTTAATAATAATGTAGTAAATCTTCGTTACAATCTCTCTGGTGATAATCTGACTATTGATTTCTCCAATCAGCGAGTTGCTACCCTGAACGGTATCTCTAGTTCTGAAGTAGCAGATGTTTTCAAGAATATTGAATTCATTGGTAAAGAGGACACTTCTGGCGCAAATCACAATAAGGATCTTCTCATCGGTAATGATGGCAATAACAACTTATCAGGTTTTGGCTGGGATGACTATATTTATGGTGGTAAAGGTAATGATACTTCCTTCGGTGGAAGTGGTCGTGACATGATATTCGGAGGAGACGGCAGCGATCGTTTCCAAGGCGCTTTTGCCGACGACATTTTGATTGGTGGTTATGGGAGCGATACTTTTGTTTACGGTTACTATGCATCAAGACAGGATAGTGTCGACAAAATTCTCGACTTCACTGCTGGTGAAGGAGATAAGATTGAGATCGATAAAAGTGAGTTTGGTATCAGTAGCCTTACAGCGCTTTTCATATGGGTGAACCACAAAAGTGTAAAATGTAATTAAAGAGAAAATAGTTATCCAGAGCGATGTAGCTGCCGCTAGGCTCCGCCAACGCCGAAGAAAAAAAAATGGCCAGACCATATTCACGAGATTTACGTATTCGTGTGATTAGAGCCTATCAAAATCAAGAAGGTTCTCAACGTCAAATAGCGCAAAGATTTCAAGTTAGCTTGACTTTTGTCCGTAATTTATTACGGCATTATAGAACCACAGGAACTGTAAATCCAAAGCAACATGGAGGAGGACCAAAGATTAAAATTGATGGCAATTTTGATTCTTTAATTCAGCAGCAAATCCAACAAAAACCAGATATTTTACTTTGTGAGTTATGCGAATATTTAGAAATTAGAACCGGAGTCAAAGTGAGTGTATCAACAATGTATCGAATTTTAAAAAAATTCAATATAAGTAGAAAAAAAAAGTCTTTATGCTTCAGAGCAAGAGAGAGAAGATATTAAACAAAAACGCTATGACTATCGAAAATGGTTGGATTTAGTAGATATACAGAATTTAGTTTTTGTTGACGAATCAGGAGTTAATCTAGGGATGACTCGTCTTTATGGTCGAGGAAAAGTAGGAGAGAGAGTAGTCAGCAATGCCCCTAGAAATAAAGGTAAGAATACAAGTGTTTTAGGAGCTTTAAGTCTGGATGGTTTAATTGCATCAATGACAGTAATTGGTAGTACAAATAAAAATGTATTTGAAACATATATAGAGCAGATTTTAGTACCTCAACTATGGCCAGGGGCAATTGTACTGATGGATAATTTAAGTGTCCACAAAGGTTCTAGAATTCAAGAGTTAATTTCCTCCACAGGAGCCAAGTTAATCTTCTTACCTGCGTACTCACCTGATTTGTCACCCATCGAACTATGTTGGTCAAAATTCAAAGAGTTTCTGCGCTCTCGTCAAGCTCGAACTCAAGAACAATTAGATCGAGTTATCAGCGAAGCGTTGGCGGAGCCTAGCGGCAGCTACATCGCTCAAATTACTGAAGATGATGCCATAGGTTGGTTTGAACATTGTGGTTTATTCATATGAAAACCGCTGTAAAATAAAGTTCTCCTTTTTGGGCTATGTATTGCATCCCTGCAATTGTTTTGACATCACCAGGTATACCCGGAACAATTGGACATCCCGCAGTAAAAGCACCTACAATCCCATGTCCAGAATTAGATACCTTTTCAATATCTTCATTTCTAAGTTCTACTTCAAAAGTACCATCTGCAGAATTTTTCTGGATATTAGAAGAATTACCAAAATCAATTAGTATAGGACCAAGTTGATCGGGTCTACCGCAATGAATATGAAACATATTAATATCTTCAAGATTGACATTTTCTGTGTTGACATACACATAGGCTTTACTCAGGTCATTGGTAATCCTTAGCATTCCATGTCCCCGAGATTTACGCTGATTTCTTGGTACAGAGGGTGCTGTAGATAAAAATTCTTTGGGAGCAAAAGGGGGTGTATCTTCCTCATCAGCTGGTTCCTGGTTGGGATTTAAAAATGCTTCGTAAACAAAGCCGATTTCTTCTCCATTACTTGGTGTGAGTGTAACAGATTGGGTTTGAGTTGCTGCAAATGTTTTTCCAGGAATAAACAACAACAAAACCACAAAAATAACTATGATGCTCGATAAAAGTTTAGTATTCATTGAATCTTTTTCTGCAAATAATTTGTTGAGGAATTCGACAGGGGATATTTATCCCCTGAGTCAAAAATTGAAGTAAAAGCATCAAAACCAAACACTAAACATCGATAGTTTCTAATTTAGCCCAAGTTTGACTGCCAACAATTCCATTACGTGGCAGAATAATTCTTCTAAACTAAACATAGGGCAGGTGCTGAATTTTACGCTATTTTCAGCTTACTACCTGCCCCTTTCCTTATCCCAAACTCAGGTTTGGTTATGCTTCCAGGGGGCTGACAGCTTTTGGGTATAGTGACATTACCAATTCCATACAAAGCCCCAATTTTGACCCTGTTTCTGAACATCAGAGTACGACATCTCTGCTTTCTTGGCATTACTGAGCAAATTGATGCCAAAGGGCACGGTCAACAACAGACGAAACATGTGGTTGCGCTTTCCATAAGTCACTTTGCGAGTTATCCATGTCACAGCATCTGCTTCTGGCTTCCAGTGTTTGTTGTACTGGGCAGCGGCTTCCTGGAGGTGCTCGATCTCGAACCTCTCAATGCATTGATCCAGTACTATCGCCGACTCCATCGCAGCATTTATTCCCTGACCGATGGGTGGAAACGGTGCACCTGCGTCGCCCAACAACACTGCCCGTCCGCCGTGTAGTTGCGAGCAAGAAACCATCCTACCAATATGGTAGGTCTTCCGCGTTACAAAACTGGCGAGCGAATCGTCACTGACCATTTTTAGGACATCGGGAGCATGTTGTTTGAGCAGGGCACGGGCATCTTCAACCCCGTTCAACGACAGTTCATGGTCTGAGCCCACGCTGCAAAACCAGCGCAAGCTATCGGCTTTTCGACCACTAATTGCACCAACAACTAAAACTATCGGTAAACCTCCGAATACATGTAAAT
Source organism: Dapis brunnea BLCC-M229 (assembly GCF_050015995.1). Lineage (NCBI taxonomy): Bacteria > Bacillati > Cyanobacteriota > Cyanophyceae > Oscillatoriales > Microcoleaceae > Dapis > Dapis brunnea. Next base: position 5,123 of record NZ_JBNHEP010000020.1, read on the forward strand.
AGTGCGGATCGAGATGTCCTGTGTTTTGATCGAGTTCGAGCATTGTTGAGTAGTTCGGGATTTCTCCATACTCAGTTATTATGCAGGGTAATTGCTGCTCCATCTTTCGCCGTACCAGTGAGCCGCCACCATCCGCACCAATCAAAAAGTCAAACTGCAAGGTGTCACTTTGCCCATCTTGTTTAATTGAAACCTCTCCCGTTTCCACATTGACCTCTTCAACTTGGGTGTTAAATCGGCAGTCAATGCAGTCGCCATAGTCTCGCTCCACAACAGTCATCAATGAGCGGAGGATGTCACCGCGCGATCCCGTCCAACCTTGCTCTTTCCATTCCTCAGTCACTAAGCCGTTAAATACTTTGATCCCTCTAAAGGGAAGCATATACTCATCGAAGACATCTGTGGCTTCAATGTAGCGTAGCGCCTTCAACCCATGCCCGGTGATGTCAATAGGGTATGACCGATCGGGATTAAATTGAGAAGTGTCTGCGGGATGTGGGTCCCGTTCGAGAACAGTTGTATGGATGCCTCGACGTGCAGAGGCAATAGCAGAGACCAGTCCGGCTGGACCACCGCCAATAATAGCGATTTTACTTGTTTGATTCGTCATCATTATTATTCTCCTTGATTCGGTTTCAAATGGGCTTCCAGTCATAAGCTCATCTGCTGATGCTCATCGAATCATCGAAGAGCATCCTGATGAAATATCCGCACAGCATATTTTAATTAACTGCTCATTATTAATCGCATTAATTTAATCGTTAATAGCGATGATAAATTAGCGTTTGCCAATATTAGTATTGATGAGTAAATTAAGCTCTAAACATCAATGGATTCTAATTGATTCCAAGTTTGACTACCAACAATTCCATTCGCAGTTAAACCATAGTATTTTTGGAATTTCTTCACAGCTGATTCTGTTGCTACACCAAATATTCCATCAACGACCAAAGAACCAAATCCAATACCATTTAACCGTCTTTGTAGATATTCTACATCTTCTCCCGTGCTACCAAAACACAGAGTAGCGCGGACAATTATATCTACTACTGCCCAAGTTTAGTCACCAACAATTCCATCAATGGTTAAACCATACTGTTTTTGAAAAACCATGACAGCTTCCTTTGTCAGATTACCAAATACTCCATCAACTAATAGGCTATTGTCAGCAACAGTGGCATTCAAAACTGTTTGTAAATCTTTTACATCTTCACCAGTGCTACCAAGGCTAAGAGTTGGACGACTGGTGGTGGTTTGAGTTGCAGTAAACATAATTTTCTCCTTGTTTTTTAGATTAATTTAATCGTTGTTTTGTTCAACAATTTAAGTATCATTCAATTTTAAGGAGAAATCATTGACAGTTACGGACAAAGCTTATGGTAATTTCTGACCATTAGTCATTGCACTTTTCGGCAATTCTCACACCTTCCAAGAGAGTTCACAAATGACCCCTCCCTTAGGTAAAGACTCCCGACGAAATTTTCCTCCAAATCTTTTTGCTAATAAATAGCTGTGTTTTGTACCTTGTTGTTCGTTTCCTGGCTTTAAACCACAGCCATTATCCTGTACCTTAAGAATATAATTACCCTCGCGTTCTTCCCCCGTAACCACAATTCGAGTTACACCACTAGCGTGTTTACCTATATTACACAAAGCTTCCTCCAACCACAAACACAAGTCGCGTTTCATTTCCAAGGTGAGGGAAGATTGAGTAATAGGTGCAAAATTCCGTACTTTAACTCGAATAGTTTGGAAGCAAGGAAGATTACGTTTAAGGGTTAGGGAATATACTTCATAAAGTAAATTATGAAAGGGAAGATTTAGGTCGATAGAGGTTCCTTCCCCCAAGCGAAGATAATTTTCAGAAGTAGCAGATTCTAAACTTTCTGGCGAGCTTACTGACTTACTAGCTGTATTATTTTCATCTGTAAAACTGCGTCCCACTGCGCGAATTTCAGTATTGAGTTCGTTCAAACGCTGTAAAAATTCTGCTTGAGATATCTGCCCCCTTTGCACATCTCTTTGCAGTAGTGCTAGGGTTTGTAGTGGTCCATTATGAATTTGGGTAAAAGCTTGTTCCAAAGCCTTTTGGCGAATACTCTGCCGCTCTATGATTTGAGCATAATATTGGAGACGTTCGGCATACAAGCTTTCCACTATTGACTGGAGACGATTATGCAAAAAAACAAGTGCAGTTTGCATCCCCATTACTGGTCCGAAGGAGATGAGCAAATCTAGCCCTCGTAGGGAATATAATTCTTCTTGGTTAAAAATTAAGTAGGTTACAATAGGTCCAGCAACACCTATCCAGACGAGTATAGTCGCCTTTATTAATCGTTGGGGACGCAGGGTTATCAACATAAACGTCATCAACATGAACGATATTGAGGATATGGGTGGTAAATTATCTACAAGACTAATTTTGGATGAGGTGAATGCCTTGAGAGAGTAAAACCAACAGGGCATCACAACAAACATTACACTCTGAAGTATACTCAGATTTATTACTTGTTGCAAGCTATCGGGTTTTGTATAAAGACGTATCAGTAATATTAAAGATGTAATTGCGAACAGGGGAGGAATAATTAGATCAAGCGGGTAGGGATTGAGTTCCAACCTGTGGATGATAGTGGCAATAGTTGTACCTACAACCGTCAAAATCAAAACAGCTAGAACCATTCGACGCTTTAGTTTACTTTGGGGATCTAAAATGGTAGACATAATATCCTCAATCAGTAATCAGTCTAGTAAACCTTTTTCCCGCGCACGGATTTGCGTTAAAGCTCGAATGTTTTTTCCAGGTTCAGGATAAATTCCCAATACATCCTGAATTTTCGACCAGTAGTGACGAATCATACGTTCTGACTTATGCATTGATTGAGCAATAGCTTTATCTTGCAAACCTTCTTCAAAAGCAAGTCGCAACACTTCCAACCACTCAGGTTTTACTTCCAAGTCGGTTTGTAAATCCTTAGTATGAGTAAGTCCTTGCATCGCCCATTCCATCCGAGTTAAAAAAATTTCTATAGTTTCGCTTTTATCCGCGATTGTAAATCCTCCTTGATGGGCATCAATTTCAGGTATGAGGCGAACTAATGCTTTGATGCTACTACTTTGCACCATCAAGTTAAGTTGCGGATAATCTTGCATTAATTGCTTGAGTAAGCCCAATCCATTCTCTATTTGGGCAGTTGTTCCCAATTCCTGGGGAATAGACAAATCGGCGATCGCTAAATCGGGAGAATGCTTGGCAACTTGTGTAAGAGCTTCTTGCACGGTTTGAGCTGAGAATATTTGGGCATCCCCAAAGCGATCGCTTACCAAACTAATAGTTCCATTTAACAGTAAGCGATGGTCATCAACAATGAGAATTTTTGGTTGTTGAATATTCATTTTGAGTAAAATAAATTACACCGTTCATTAGACTTCTTGCAGAAGTCAGGGAATAGGTATGGAGGGAATAGGGGGATGAAATTGTTCACTTCAGATTTTGAATTGATTTAATTTAAACTTTTGCAAGAGGTCTATTGTAGGCATGACAGGCTACAAAGCGCGTGTAGCCATAATGGTTTTTTGCTGGCTATTTGGGTGTAACTCAGCGCGTGAATCCTAGTAGCATAAAATATGGATAATACCAGATTATAGACAACAGTTAAAAACCCTCGCCCAGAATACATAAATATAAATAGTTTTTCAAAAACATTCACGTCAAAAATGTCCTAGTCAATATTGACCATATATCCGCCACCATTAATTTTATCCTGATAGCTGGACTTTTGGAAAAAGATAGAGTAAACCTGAATTTATTAAATTACAATTTTTTTGACTGTTATTGCTGACATCACAACCTGCAATCACTTTTTTTTGAGGATTATCAAATAATAATATTTGATTTTTATGGTTGATTATACTATCTGCAATCACTCTTTAGTAATCGAAGTGAAACAAATAATAGTCCTACCACTTCACAAGATGAGAAAATAATCCTACTGGATATTTTTACTTATTTGCATTTATGATTTATTGTGAGTTGAATAAAATTTTCAGGAGGTAATTATTGTTCCATCCAGCTCTTTTTCGTTTATTTTTCATGCCAGTTTTTACAGTTTTTTCTTGGTTTAATAAATTTAATGCTATTTGTCTAATTACTGCCAATTTTTCGGGAGCATTATCTGTTCTAATTCTAGAATCATCCTCTTGAAATTGAACATCCAGAACCCAATTTAATTGATTTTCAATTCCCCAATGGCCTCGTATAGCTTCAGCTAAAATTTCTGAATTATTTGATAAACTACTAATATAATATCTTCGTTCACAAGTAATTTTTCCATCTTTTTCAGACCGAAAATAATCAACAAAGCCAATTGATTTGAGATTTTTCCATTCGCTAAATGGATCGACTTCATCCCCAATATTACTCACTATATAATAGTATCGGCCTTCGATACGACCATGAGTTAACTCAGATTTACAATAATCACTTTGTGGGCTTTTTTCTGCTTCATTTTTATATAATTTATTCAGCAATTTTTCTACTATGCAGATAAAAATAACCTTGATTTTTTTTCAAGGTAATTACATAGTCAGCCTCTTGTTCTGTAATTTGTTTAACAATTTCTTTTTGACATCCCATAGCATCAATAGTCACTAATGGGACTTACACAACTTAACTGGCAAAATTAGACTATAATGCTTGGTCTACAATAATTTTACGTTGAAGCGATCGCTCTTCTATGAAAGAAACGACCCCTACTGCCATGCCCCCTTGCTTTGAAAGGTGGTGTAAACAGATCGAAAACAGACCCAATCTTTGATTGAACATAGTAATTTATTTCAGTTAATTTCTATGATTTCTTTTTCTCAAGATACTATTGCAGGTAGTATTACAGATCGAGGAAAAAGTAAAGAAATTCAAGATAAAAGTGATGTAATTTGGTTAATAAATACCTTGAAAAATCGGGGGTTATTACATCAATAAATCTCCGGCAAGCATTTAGAACCGGTTGGAATAAAAGTAGGCAAATATATTGTTGATTTGAATCCTTTAGATAAATTTATTCAACCAATTTCTCAAAGATTTTTAGAACAAATAGTTTTACATTTATTGGATAATAGTTAGGTCATTATATGTATCTTTCAAATATTGATACATAAAAAAACAATATGGTGATTATATTATTAAAATCATGAAACAATGACAGATAAATATCAGTTTCCACTATTGGTTAAAATCTGGTAATTACTTTACAGTGGTTTTGATTATTAGTAGACCACAGTAGGAACGAATGGCGATTCGCCCCTACAGGGTTTTGGTTGTGGCGATGTGGTTCATCAATTTTAAAAGCGCTGTAATCTCAAGAAAGTTGGTAACAAGTATCAAGTGGTGATCGCTAATAATTAATAAAGAAGAAAGAGGGAAGAAGTTAAGAGGAAAAAATGATAGATATAGGGGTCTGAAATGAATTGGAGCAAATCTTTTTAAAAATTTGTTTTGCGATGCAGCTTTTTGTAGTAGTAAATATTGAACAAAAAAAAGTAGAGTAATATTACATTATTTTGGGATTATTTATAAATAATTTAGGATTCCTATCGAGGCTCAAAAATTATTACAAGAATTATGAATTATCAATATACTTTAGCAGCAGAATTTTCACAGTCGGGAGTGGGTTTACATAGTGGTATAAAATCTCATATTAAGGTTATGCCTGCTCCTCAAAATACAGGTAAATATTTTGTCAGGGTTGATTTGCCTAATTATCCAGTAATTCCAGCTCTAGTTTCTTCTGTAGTTTCTACGACTCTCTCTACAGAATTAGGCATTGGAGATATTCATATCCGTACTACAGAACATCTATTAGCTGCTTTGGCAGGAATGGGCATAGATAATGCTCGAATAGAAATTGATGGCCCAGAAATTCCTTTATTAGATGGTTCGGCCAAAATCTGGGCGGAGGCGATCGCTTCTGTAGGATTGGTAGAAGCAAAGGGGGGAGATAGTAAAATGGGGAGATGGAGAGATGGAGAGATGGGGATATGGGGGGATGACAAAAATAAGCAAGACTCTTATCAAAGCACAGATACACAAATTAAAAATACTGATACCCCACACCTAATAACTCAACCAGTCTGGATATATCAGGGGGATAGTTTTGTTGCCGCTTTACCTAGTCCAGAAACTAGATTTACTTACGGCATAGATTTTGATTTACCAGCTATTGGTAATCAATGGCATAGTTGGTATCCAGAAAAAGACAATTTTGCTGACTGTATTGCTCCAGCTCGGACATTTGGTTTGGCCCATCAAATTGACCAATTGCGAGAAGGTGGTTTAATCAAAGGTGGTACTTTAGAAAATGCTTTGGTTTGTGGTCAGTCTGGATGGTTAAATCCGCCTTTAAGATTTACAAATGAACCAGTACGTCATAAAATATTAGATTTAATTGGAGATTTGAGTTTATTGGGAAATTTTCCTCAAGGTCATTATTTGGCTTACAAAGCTAGTCATAAATTACATATCCAATTAGCTCAAAAAATTTCAGGGCTATACCAGTCGCCTGGGCAGTAATGTTAAAACCTCTGTGGTGCGAGTATCTTGCCCGCGAGTAGTGTACCTAACTAAGATAAAATTCCCTGTACAAGGAAATATATCTCAGATATACAGATATAAGTATGGATCAAAACTATAACGTTTTAGTTTTGTAGAGAGTAAATTCCAAATATGTCAGATACAAATATTTAATGTTAAAACCAATCAGAGTGCAGGTATCTTACCCACAGATACTGTAGCTAACTGAGATAAAATTCTCCCTGACAAGGAAATATATCTCAGATATACAGATATAAGTGTGGATCAAAACTATAACGTCTTAGTTTCCTAGAGAGCAGATTCCCTGTATGTCAGATAGGCCGGGGAGGATGTCAATATACCTAGTTTTTCCAACTCATACCTTGCCTAAGTCCTGTATAAATTAATATTAGGATTACCCCTCTAAATGGTATGATTAAAACCGCCAATCAATAACCATACAAATGTCAACCTCTCAAGAAACTACAACTGATTCGATAGCCACCACAGAAAATCCTCAGACTCAGCAAAATCAAGACGCTGCAACTACTGAGGCAAATATTCTGACTATTGAAGAGATTCACAAGCTATTACCCCACCGATACCCCTTTGCTTTAGTAGACCGCATAATAGAATATGTACCCGGAGAAAAAGCAGTTGGAATGAAAAATGTTACTTTTAATGAACCCCATTTTCAAGGACATTTTCCCGGAAGACCAATTATGCCAGGGGTGTTAATCATAGAAGCATTGGCTCAAGTCGGAGGTATAATATTTGCTCAAATGCCCGATATTCAGGAAGGATTATTTGTATTTGCAGCTATGGATAAGGTTAGATTTCGTCGTCCAGTAGTACCAGGAGACCAATTAATATTAACCACAGAATTACTGTCCATTAAAAGTGGTAGGTTTGCCAAAATGCGAGGTATTGCAGAAGTGGATGGTCAAAAAGTTGCAGAAGGGGACTTGATGTTTTCAATGATGGATTGAAATATGCCTACTCTGATTCACCCAACAGCAGTTATTTCTGAAAGTGCTAACCTACATCCCACTGTACAGGTGGGTCCTTATGCTGTAATAGGGGAACAGGTCAAGGTAGGTGCAGGAACTACTATTGGCGCTCATGTTGTGATTGAAGGTCCAACAGAAATTGGCTCTGGTAATCGAATTTTTCCAGGGGCAGCTATTGGTCTAGAGCCACAAGATTTAAAATATACAGGGGTTCCAAGTGGGTTAAAAATTGGCGACAATAACCGAATCAGGGAATTTGTTACGGTTAACCGTGCTACTTATGCAGGAGAGAGTACCGTTATTGGTAATGGCAATTTGCTTATGGCTTATGTTCATGTGGCTCATAACTGTATTATTGAAGATTCTGTGGTCATAGCTAATGCTGTATCTTTAGCAGGTCATGTCAAAATTGAGTCTAAAGCTGTAATTGGTGGGGTTTTGGGTATTCATCAGTTTGTTCATATTGGCAAAATGGCAATGGTTGGCGGTATGAGCAAGATAGTTAGAGATGTGCCTCCGTTTATGTTGGTGGAGGGAAATCCTTGTTTGCTACGATCGCTCAATTTAGTGGGATTAAAGCGTGCTGGTTTGACCAGTTCAGATTTGGCAATATTGAAAAAGGGTTTCCGAACTATCTACCGTTCTGGCAAACCTCTGAGTGAAGCTTTAAAGGAATTAGAGTTATTTTCAGATAATAAGTATATACAACAATTACATCAATTTTTAAGTCTGTCTCTTGGGTCTAAACGTCGTGGACCAATGCCGGGAAAAATGTTGAAGACAGCAAGATTAGAGGAGCCTGATTATTAATACCTCTCCAAAAAAGAGGGAGTAGGGAGTAGTTAGTAGGGAGTAGAGGGAAATAATTGATTGGATTTTTTACTATTGGAGATGTCTAATATAGTTTTTGGTAGATACAATGTTGGTAGATACAGTGAAAAAAAGAAACTCTCTGATAGATGGCACAAGGGTTTGAACTTTAATATTTGTATTTCATATACTGGAAATCTGCTGTATAGCGAATTTAATCTCGATCGAGTAGCAAATGGGTTCTATAAAATGGTGCGTTACGACAGGTTGTTAAATGCCTTTCACAGCCTAAATTTTAGCCGTCTATAAGACACACTATTGGCGTGACATACTTTAAATGTTGCATCAGAAAAAAATGGTCAAACCTTATAATAACAAGAATTATACTAAAAAAGCGGTCTGCACAGTTTTAGTTGTGTCGGTCTACTATAAATTTTGCTGTTAATCAAGTCTTAATTAAGAACGCCATCATAAAAATGTTCTCCTCACCCCAAGCATATTATCTTTAAAAATTCCTCCTACTTCCTACTCCCTACTCCCTAAAATTTTTATTGTGGGTATTCAAAGAGACATGATATAGTTGATGATTAGGGTTTGCTGAAAAAGTCTTTTGGTAAAGGTAGTCCTCAGTCCTCAGTCCTCAGGTAGGGGATCCGTCTCCTTGGCGACGTACAGGAGAAATGGGAATTATAGACGAGTTAGTCGGGAGAATTGTTCCTTGATTTTTCTGCCATAGCCAGCCGAAAATACTAGTTTTTTGAGCTTTTTGGTGTAAAAAGCTAGCACTTTTTTCAACCAAAAAAATGCTAAAGCCTTTATCTGTGAATACGCGCGAGAATTAATCAGCAAGCCATAACTAATAACTGAAATTACCAATGCCTAATTCCATATCTCCCGTCAAAATTTTTATTAGTACAGGTGAAGTTTCTGGAGATTTACAAGGTGCCCTGTTAGTTGAAGCGCTCTACCGTCAAGCTCAACTTCAGGGTTTAAATTTGGATATTGTGGCCTTGGGGGGCGAGCGGATGGCTGCTGCTGGTGCTACTTTATTGGGAAATACAACTAAAATTGGCTCTGTAGGAATTATTGAATCTTTGCCTTTTGTTTTCCCTACTCTGAAAATTCAACAAAAAGCTAAGGAATATCTACACAACGAATCTCCTAATATAGTTGTTTTGATAGACTACATGGGGCCGAATCTTAGTATTGGTAATTATATTCGTAAAACTTGGCGGAATTTGCCGATTATTTGGTACATTGCTCCTCAAGAATGGGTTTGGTCTCTGGGAAAGGATAAAACAGCTAAAATAGTTAATTTGACAAATAAACTTTTGGCTATTTTTCCAGGAGAGGCAAATTATTTTCGGCAACAAGGAGCTGAGGTTACTTGGGTAGGTCACCCGATTATTGATAGAATAAAAATGGCTCCTACTAGGGAAAAAGCTCGTAGCGCTTTGGGAATAGCTCCAGATACATTGGCGATCGCTTTATTACCAGCATCTAGACAACAAGAAGTTAAGTATTTAATGCCTATAATTTTTCGAGCGGCTCAAATAATTCAGGAAAAATTACCCCAAGTTCATTTTTTGATTCCTCTATCTTTAGAGACTTATCGTTATCCCATTGAAGAGGCAATTAAAAAGTATCAACTACAGGCAACAATTTATCCAGCTTTGCCACAAAATAGTCAAGAAATACTAGAGAGTAATAATTTAGAAATTCTGGCTGGAGCGGACTTAGCGATCGCTAAATCTGGTACTGTAAATTTGGAAATAGCTTTGCTAAATGTACCTCAAGTCGTAATATATAAGGTTAATCCTATCACTGTTTGGATTGCTAGGAATATTTTGAGGTTTTCGATTCCATTTATGTCTCCACCTAACTTGGTACAAATGAAGTCTATTGTGCCAGAATTATTTCAAGAAAATGCTACTCCTGAAAAGATTGTTTCTGAAGCTTTGGAACTTTTATTAAATTCTCAACGCCGCGCTCAGACATTAACTGATTATCAAGAAATGCGTCAATCTTTAGGAGAAGAAGGAGTTTGCCATCGAGCTGCTAAAGCAATTTTGGATCTAGTTTTAACCAGAAAATAAAAATATTTTTCAGATAATTTAATAAGAGACTGTTTGTAAAAGGAATATTAAATCTAGGCAATAGGGTGAGTTTTGCTAGCGCAAAGCTTTCCTACTGAATTCTGTGCAAACAGTCATTTTTATCCCATCAACGTAATTCCCTTATCTAGACTGAAATTCAGTCATTTTTTCGACCATAAAATGTCTGAGTAATACTAAATGGTTTGAGCTACTGGTGATTAACATCTTGAGCTGCTAGTGATTAACATCACATACATTGTACTTACTTTTGATGTAAATTTCCTTATAAATAATTGGAGTTAGTTTTAAACATAAATATTAATGTTTAATCATCAAACGAGCAAAAATATTCTATAAGCTTATATGAATAGTATTTATTTCTTGTTTGGGTTTTATTTAAAACATATTTGCTTGTTATATAAAATAGGAAAGAAAACAAAAAAAATATTGTATAAATTGTTGATTGTTATTGGCAAAACATTTCTGTTGCTGAGTTCTGTAATAGTTATTGAAAAACCAATTTTTGCTGGAGAAATCAGGAGTAACATTGTTTCTATAGAAACAAGAAATAGCCTTGAAGCTCAAGGCTTTATTGATGGTTATCAGAGTTCTAAATCTGGTTTAGGTGAATTCATAGAAGCAGGAATTCAGAAACTAAACCTAGTAGAAATAATAGAACAGAAAATTTATGCTGATGCTTATCTTCGCGGTTATCTACAGTTTCAAATTGACTTAGGTGAGTACATGAGTATAAATAAAAGTGAAATATATTTGCAAGCTATAGGGTTTCAAGATGGTTGTTTGAGAGCAAAAGCTGGATTAAATGAATTTACAGAAATGGGGATGAATAAGTTAGGTTTAGCAGAATTAAGACAACAGTTAATTTATATTGATGCTTATCACCAAGGTTATTCTAGGTGGCTGTTGACTGATTCTTGTTTACCTGCACCATATAATTAGAAGTCTGAATTCAGAATTCTGAATTCAGAAGTTAGGAGCAATTGTACCATTTTTATTCTGACTCCTGACTCCTTATTTTTTATACTACCTTTTGAAGTTTTTTTATACTACCTTTTGAAGTGCATAATGGTAGGTTAACATGAAAAAATACAGAATTATTATTTTAATATGTTTGATTTTTACTGTAATTTTAGGTTTGGCAACTAAGTTCTATGAAGGGATTTTTTCTGAATGGCTGAACAATTCTTTTAGTTCGATTTTTTATGAAGCATTCTGGATTTTATTAGCGATTTTTATTCGACCTCAACTTCCTCCAGGTTTGGTTGCTTTTTGGGTTTTTCTTGTCACCTCATTTCTAGAATTTCTCCAATTATGGAAACCACCTTTTTTACAAGCTATTAGAGCTACTTTAATTGGCAGGCTGTTGTTAGGAAATACTTTTGTCTGGTGGGATTTTTTGTACTATATATTAGGCTGTACATTGACTTGGATAGTTTTACGTTACACCATGTCTGAAAAGTAATACTAATCCTGTATTTATCACAAATTTGGCAATTGCAAAAACCAGAAGTATTATCTGATATAGGTTTGAGGACTTGAGCCTGTAATTGAATTAATGGACAATCTTTTTTGTGACATATATAATAGATAATAATGGTGAGATGAGGGGGTTTGGAATTAGTACCCGTGGGCAACGGGGGATGAAACTGTCTGCTAATAGCGTACTGCCAGGTGAGCGTCAGCTCATAGGTAAATGCTACGCAGAAATGCTTAACTGCGAGGTTAAAAAGCCCGCCCCGTAATCTTGGATTCGGCCTCGGGAGAAGTCACTACCTTCTATCCTTGCATATTTCATATTTAGGACTAGCGGAGTTATATACCGAATTCGTGAAATTAATTTCAAAAGGAGCAAAATTTATGTTAAAAGGAACTAAATATACCATCCTCCGAAGCCGAGAAATTCTAGTACCGACAACAGATAATTTAGGGATCAGAAGAGGTGCTGGGACTTTTGAATTAGCTCCTGAACAACTGGAAGTTGAGGAAACTGAACTTAGTCACTCCGAACACAATAACCTACGGCGTGACCCCCGAACTCTTGCTCTCGCACCAGCTTTGCCCTTGAAACTGATTGCACCAGTAGAATCAAAGGACGTAGCTACTCCGACTGCTGGGTCTACCTGGGGGATAGAAGCTGTTGGTGCAAATAGTTCTCCCTTCGATGGTAGCAACATTACTGTGGCCGTACTTGATACAGGAATCGATCCTTCTCATCCAGCTTTTACTGGGGTAGAACTGGTTCAAAAGAACTTTACAACTGAGTCGGATAATGATCTGAATGGTCATGGAACTCACTGTGCTGGGACAATCTTTGGTCAAGATGTTGAGGGAACTCGTATTGGTGTTGCTCGTAACATCAAGCGAGCCTTGATTGGTAAAGTCTTAGGAGCAGGAGGAGGGTCATCGCTCACCATCGCTAAAGCGATTCAATGGGCAGTCAATGAAGGGGCTCATGTAATCTCGATGTCCCTTGGTATTGATTTCCCTGGGTATGTAACATATTTGACTAAAAGAGGACTGGAAATAGAAGCTGCCACCTCAATTGCTTTAGAGGAATATCGTGCCAATATCAATCTTTTCACACAACTATCCCGCTTCGTCCAAGCTCATGGATTGTTTGGTCAGGGAACAATTATTGTGGCTGCATCAGGAAATGAAAGTAACCGTCCCAGTTATGAGGTTTCGGTAGCTCCGCCTGCTGCTGGAACAGGGGTAATTGCGGTGGGAGCTTTACAAGAAAGTGCTAGTGGTTTTTCTGTAGCCAGGTTTTCTAATGACCAAGTCGATATCTGTGCTCCTGGGGTGGATGTAATATCAGCCAAAGTAGGTGGTGGGTTTAGTAGCTTGAGTGGAACTAGCATGGCCACACCTCATGTTGCTGGAGTTGCAGCTTTATGGGGACAACGTCAATTAGCGTCCACAGGGCGGGTTAATAATCAAGTATTAATGTCACGACTGATTTCCAGCGGAACACTTAAGTCTCTTGCTTCTGGTCAGGAAATAGATAATATTGGGACTGGAATAGTACAAGCTCCTCAGAGTTAATTTAGCTAGGTCGGCGAGAATCTCTAGGTATAGAGTCTGAAGGACGAGCAGTGGAAAGGGAGCTGAAAACCAAAGTATATCCTACATTCTCCAGGACAAGCTTTTACTTTCTAACTCCCACCCACTCAATAATAGCTTCAGTTAACCCATGTAAAGTATATTCTTGAGCTTCGACATCTACTCTACCTAATAAACTGTGACAACTTTGAGAAGTTTGAGGTCCGATAGAAGCAATACAAATATTTTCTAACCAATCTTCGGGTAACTTATCCTTATTTTCTGAAATTAAATAACAAAAATTTCTGACAGTTTTAGAACTAGCAAAAGTAATAACATCTATGTGACGATTCTGTAGAGCTAACAAAGCTTCGGGTACAATATTTTCTGGGCAATTAGACTCATAAGCAGCTACTTCTATTACCTCTGCATCTTGACTATTTAATTCCTTCACTAAAACTTCCCGACCACCAGTTTCTACTCTGGGAAATAAAACTTTTTTCCCACTCAATTTGTCCGGAAAATTTGCCACTAAAGAATCAGCAACAAAATTAGGTGGAATAAAATCTGGTGCTAAACCACAACTCTTTAAACTTTCTGCCGTTTTTTTACCAACTACTGCTATTTTTACCCCAGCTAAAGCACGACTATCTTTACCTTTCTCTGTCAATCTTTCAAAAAAATAATCTACTCCATTTGTAGAAGTCAAAATTAACCAATCAAAACTATCTATATTAGTAATAGCAACGTCTAAATCGTGCCAACTTGAAGGCGGAGTAATAACTAAAGCTGGCATTTCAATTACTTTTGCTCCTTCCTTTTTTAGACGTTCGGTAAACTTACTCGACTGACCTGCTGAACGAGTTATTAAAATAGTTTTATTTGCTAAAGGTGCCATTTCTGCTTTTACTTCTGACTTTTCTCTAACCATATTATTTGGATACTTTAAATAATCTCTTAGTCTGACTACTTCCCCCACTATTATCACACAAGGGGATAAATATTCAGCATAAGTTTGTTTAACAATATCGCTTAAAGTACCAATCCAAATTTGTTGTTTAGGAGTCGCACAATTTTGAATAATAGCGACAGGAGTTTGAGGCGTTCTTTCATGTCTTAATAACTGATGTACAATTTCACCTAAATTTTTTCCCCCCATTAAAATTACTAAAGTTTCAATCTGAGATATTTTTTCCCAGTCTAATGCTTCTATATCGTGAGCAGTTAAGACTACAAAAGCTCTACTCATTACTGCATCTGTCAGAGGAATATTTGCCAATAAAGGTGCAGCTAATGCAGAGGAAATTCCTGGTACAACTTCAAATTCACAATCAGCTTCAATTAATGCTTGAATTTCTGAAGCAGCACGACCAAAAATAAAAGGATCTCCTCCTTTTAGTCTGATTACTTGTTTGCCTAAACGACATTTTTCTACTAACAAACTATTAATTTCTGACTGAGAGATACTAGCTTTACCGCCACGTTTACCCATCTCTATTTTTAAACAATTTTCTGGTGCTAATTCTAGAATAGAGTCATCAACTAAGGCATCATAAATTAACACTTCTGCTTGAGTAATTAGGAAATGTGCTTTGACAGTCAAATATTCTTTATTTCCAGGTCCAGATCCAACAATATATACTTTTCCTAGCAATTTAGTCATATTTATATGAGTAAGTAAATCCAAATTAGTAGTTACAACAAAAATCTTTAGTTGGGGAATAGCACCAATGAGGAATATCGTTATTTTCTAAAGGGATATTAACAGTTGTTTCAAAATCAATATGTTGAGTATTGCTAGACTTAGCTTTGTAAATTTCTTGAGGATAAAAATAATTTCCAAATACTGCATCACAATAATAACAACCAAATGAAATTTCTGAACTTCTAGCTTTTCTGCTATAACGAGGTTTAATTTTGCCCATTTTTATATTGTGACGTTGAGCTTCTTCAGCCTTTAAATATTCATTAGCTTTATCTATTATTTCAGGGATAAATTGAATCTTATCTATAGGTGGATATATTAATTTGTTATAACCACATATAGTTTCATAAGGCTTAGTCTCAACATAGTAAATATAATGTTTTTGGTGACACTTCCAACAATTAACAGGAAAAAACCTAATTTTAATATGCTGCTGTTTTTTATATTGATAAAATGGAGAAAACTTAAAATGGGAAGATAAAAGAGCAGTAATAAAATCAAATATTTGGAAGGAGTTTTGATTAACCTTTACAGCAATATTTTCAGGTTCCTCAATTAATTGAAACATAGGTAAATCTTCTCTTTGCTTCAATATTGGTAACTTCTTAAATAACCAGCAACAACGAATCCCATCTCTGATATATTTATGTTGACGTTGTTGAGTTTCTTCTAAGCTTTGAGGACTCCATTGAACTTCAAAAGCAAGTTTAACTAATTGATTTTTTATCTCCTTAGTAGCTAAAACATCTGCTCTCCAATCTACTCCACTTGCTTCAGTTTTAACCTCATAACCCATATCTTTACAAGCTCTAGCAATTTCTGTTTTACATAAAAGATGTTGCCATGTTTCTGATTTATAATTACATCCATCTTTCTTATTATGAGCAAAATGCTTAGTTCCCAGTTTTGAGTTTCTTAAATATCCTGTTGCTTCACAACAAGGTAAAATAACTTGAACTTTTTTTTGTTTTAATTCTTCCCATTGCTCATCAGATAGTAGTGGGGCTAATAATTCTTGATTATCTAAGATAGCTCTTAATGGCATAATTTTAATGGTTAAATAAAATCCTAAATTTTTACCTTCTATTATGGGTATGATAAAAGACAAGCCATAGGAAAAATAACTTCCAAATAAATTGATAAAAATCAGCGATCGCCTTTTTATCTTCCAGGTCTACTTTTTGACTATGCCACCACATTTGACCTACTTGTAAATTTCCCCACCTACCTAATTATAATCTTTCCAATTATAGAGTTAGGCACAAGTCAAAAGTTAAAAGTAATCTCTAACTGAATATAGAGTTTCCCAGTTTAGTAATATCAATTCAAGTTTGTTTCATCAAAAGCTTTTTCTAATTCTGAAGTTAATTTTAGATAATTACTCCACAGTCTCAAATAGTTAAAATCTAATATTTTTCGTGCAGTTCATTTTTCTGGGGATGACTCAAGCACCATTTTAGAAGTTTTCTAAGTCGGAATTATAAATTTTCTGACTTTTAACTTACAAAAGACAAGCTATGGGAAAAATTAGATATTCTAAGAAAAATAGTTTCCAAATAAATTGATAAAAATCAGCGATCGCCTTTTTATCTTCCAGGTCTACTTTTTGAATTGACAAAGCAATTTTTAAGCTGGCATCTCCTAATCCAGAGATACTAATAGTTTGGCGATCGCCACTTAGATGCACTGTAGTAAAATCCTCTTCCTACCTAAATTCAAACTCCAGGATATAACCGATAAATTCTCCTTCTCGGATATTTTCAACTCCAGGAATATTTTTGGCAATATTCACCAGTTTATTTTGGTCAAATCATTCATTTTTGCCGATCAATAAAATCAGTAATTGCATCATTTATAATATTCTTTTTTCAAATTAGTACTAAATATCTATCTCCAATTTCTGGGGAGTCTAGTTGTTAAAAATCAGACAAAATTATAAATTTTCTTACTTTTGACTTTTGACTTTTGACTTTTAACTTTTAACTTACAAAAGACAAGCTATGGGAAAAATTAGATATTCTAAGAAAAACAGTTTCCAAATAAATTGATAAAAATCAGCGATCGCTTTTTTATCTTCCAGGTCTACTTTTTGACTAAACCACCACATTATACTCAAAGGTAATAAGTGACTTATTACCAAAAAAATTAAATTAATATTTGCCGACCAAGTTACACCAAAAATAATCATTCCGATATAGCAAATTGTTAATACCCACCTTGCCAAATTAAAGACAGCAAATGCTCCTAACTTAATCGTAAATGTATCGATCTTATATTGACGGTCTCCTTCAATATCTGGAATATCCTTAAAAATAGCAATGGCAAAAGTGAAGACTATCACAAACAAAGTTAGTGCCCATACTGTCGGAGGAATTTCTGGAATTATCAAGCTTTTTTTAAGTAGAATTATTTCACCTAATTCTCCCATCCATTTATTTAAACTTCCTGAGACTTCCTCAAATTTTTCCCATCCCCAAACAAAGCTTAAAAATATGCCTAAATTAACAATTACTCCTCGCACAGTAAAAATACATAACGCTGCCAAAACAGGAAATCTTTTTAATCGGATAGGAGGTAAAGAATAAGCGGTACCAATTGCCAAACTTATTCCCACTGTACCTAATAAAAAAGGTCCGCAAATAAGAGCCAAACTCAAAGCAAAAACACCCATTATTGCCACAATCATTTGACCATAAAAACGAGAAAATTCACCAGCAGCTATAGGTAGATAAGGTTTATTAATTTTATCTATTTCCACATCCTCTAATTGATTTAATCCTACTATATAAACATTTCCACATAGACAACTTATCCAGGTTACCAATAACAGAATTAAGCTATATATAAAGGAAAATTGAGTTAAAAAATTAGAGCGATCGCCTATAGCAATTAGATATAAAGCCAGCACACTTAATGTTGTACCAATAATCGTATGTGGACGAGCAAACTTCCAAAAACTATATAGCCACGGCAAATATTTTTGCACCAAATTAGTTGTAAATTTTGCCTCTTGATAACTAGAAAATTCTCCCATAATTACCTTAAATTATTTTTTCCTTGATTATTTATAAACTAAATCGGGCTGCCTGAAAAAATTATAGAACCGATAGATATCGGAGATTTAAGTGCTACAAAATTATAAAAAAGTGACAAATCCATGACTAAATATATCTGAAAATATGACATTTTTTCTAGTTAGGTTAAGGAAAAATGCAGAAAAATTCATAGCCAAACTATTGTTTTTCAGCTTATTCCCTATTCTCTACCCTAACCCATAATACTTTTTCAGTAAGCCCCAAATATTAAAACTTGAATACTGCCATGAATATAAATTTATGGAGATCGCCAAGGTGGTTTTTTTGTCACCAAATAACCACATAAAAGCACCTATATTTGAGTTAGGAATTCAATCCTATTTTATGGTGAAAAATAGCTTAATATTTTTGTTTTTCCCTATTTACTATAGCATTTTTACATTGATTTTAATCAACAATCTATATATTTTTTATCATTTTCCTATTACTTTGGCAAATGATTAATATCTTCATTAGAGCCAAGCACAATTATTGCTGTTCCTTTTTGTAAAATTGTAGTTGGCTTAGGATTAATTATAAATTTTTCACTCTCAGCACTAACTGCCAATAAATTTAAACCATATTTATTACGTATTTCTAAATCAGCAATAGTTTTACCATCAAATTTATCCGGTACAATAATTTCTACAATACTATGGTCTGGGTCGATGTCAAATTTATCAATTATTCTAGGTTTAGTTAGTAATCGTGCTAATTCTAAACCCATTTCTCGTTCAGGAAAAACCACATAATCTGCTCCAACTTTTTCTAGCAGTTTTTTATGAGTTTTAGAAGAAGCTTTAGCCACCACAAACTTTACTCCTACTTCTTTGAGATTAAGAGTAGTAGTAATACTTTCTGCCAAATAATTACCAATGGCGACAATTACTGTATCAAAGTCTAAAATACCAACCTGTTTAATGGCATTAATTTCTGTTGAATCTAATTTAAAAGCATGAGAAGAAATTTCATCAGTTATAGCCTGATTTACCATTTTTTCTTCTCTATCAATAGCTAAGACTTCATAACCTAAATTGTGTAATGTTTCACAAACAGCTCTACCAAATCTGCCTAAACCAATTACAGCAAATTGTTTATTTTCCGAGCGGAGATTTTGCCAAAAATTCCAAGATGATAATTTCACTAAAAATTCAGCGTTATAGCTTCTATTTTTGAATAGCAAATACAACGCTGCCTCCAAATATCTATTTGCAAGTAACCATTCAGACTTAACCCATCAGTTTCATACTAAATCCCATTGACTAAGGTTATACTAATTCTCGAAAGTAGCTAGAAATATAATGCCTCCAAAATATATTCCCAAACCGATTCATAAATTTCGATTTTTGATACTCCTAACATTGACTTTTTTTATGATTCACCTAGTCTCAAAGTCTCCAGTTACTTTTGATAATTGATATTATATTTCAAAAAGTCAAAGTCTTGATCTAAAGAAGAATAAAGTTCTCTTCCGTTAAATCGGAGATTATAACGGGAAGCTCACCAAACAAAGAAGTTTCTTGTTTCACAGGCTGATTAATATCTACGTCTCCATAAGCAGACAAGATTATACCCACCTTTTGAATGCTTTATTTAATATGTTAATTGCAGCATTCTCATCTCTATCTAATCTATCTAAAACTATTTTACATTTAGGACAACATTGGGAAATTTAGTTAACTAGCCTATAATAACTCGACTTAGTATCATAGGTTTCTGACAAAGAATCAATATTGAGAGATTGAGCTAAAATTCAAATCTATTGCTCACAGGAAATCAGCTAACTTTAGATATCCATAAAAAATGTGCTCCCTCTTTGATTTTTACTGCTCAATGCTAACCGCCAATAGCTGAATGCTTACATTGTCAGATTCTATCAATTAAATAAAAGTTTTGAACAACTACTTATACCAAATTAAAACAAGATATATCAATTTCATCAAATTTTGCTACATTGGATTTGTTGGAGGGAAAAATTGGCCTTCAAATTTAATTTTTATGCATTGCTAAACCGACACCTCCTCTACTCCTTTAAGTTACCAGACTGACAGTTACTCTATCTAAATCTAGTGGTCAATTTTCAAATTATGGGTTGAGATGGTGACTGGGAAGACAATGGAGAAAGTAGACAAGGGAGAAAATTTAATAGCTTTACCCATCAAATCAATATTCACAGACCACTACTAAAAAAGTTAATTTTAGAAAAATTCTTATGACTGAATTTAGGGAATGGGGAATAGGCAATCTGCAATAGTTTAACTGTGTTATTTCTCTGTATTTTTTACTCATATGACTGGGAGAAATTTCTAGTTTTTGAACTTAATTTAATCCGGTATCTGCCAATTTTTCAAGCTTTACTGCATTGAAATTTCTAATATCTATGGGTTCTAGATTTATTCAGCCAGCTCTAAGTAGGTGTGTTTCATTAATGGATAATGGATAATGGATAATGGATAATGGATAATGGATAATGGATAATGG
>NZ_JBNHEP010000021.1:0-3055 GCF_050015995.1 Dapis brunnea BLCC-M229
TGATTGGTCTTGGCAGTTATAATCATTCCCTACCCCATCATATTGAGTGGATACCTTATTTCCGTAGTCTACCTTTGTGAAAACCGTTATAAGCAGCAACGTAAGATGTCCAGTATGGACTGCTTCTAGTTTTTAATTTATTCTTTTGAGAGGTATGTTTTATGAAATTTTTAGACTTGCGTCACGTACATTTTGATGACAACTCAAATGTAATTGATCCGGGGATACCGCTCGTCAACCCCGACTACTACTCCTTCATAGAGACAGGTAAGGGAGATGATCGGCTAATTGGTACTGACCATGTACATAGTGACTTTGGTGTGGGAGCGCTTGTTGGAGCAGCAGGTAAAAATATCAACTCTGTTATTGCCTCTACCGAATTTAGTAGCAGCTTTAATGTTGCTGCCAAGGGTATTAAGAACGAAGGCCTTCTCTGGACAGAAGAAGGAGCAGATCTAATAAAAGGTACTGCAACATCCAATATCTCCGCTGTAGCACAATCAGTATCTCAAGCCATAGCTATTGCTGATACTGCTGATACTAATGTTATTACTAGTGCTTTTTCCTCCATAAAACTTAAGTCTACTGCTGATGGTATTGATAACTCTGGTGGCGACATTGACAACGGTCCCGGTGATGATGGTATTTATGGTGGTACCGAAGGTTCTGTGGGAGCAGTCGCAACAGCGACAGCAGATGCCTCAGCCATTGTCGAGGCTATTGCCGAAGCCCCTATGTCAGATGGTGTCACAGCTTTCGCTGGAGCATTTGCTGAAAGTTTAGTTGACGCAACTATCATTGCCAGAGGTATTAATAATAATTATGGCATAATTACTACGGGTACGGATAGTGATACTATCACTGCTACAGCTACTTCTAGTGCTGCGACCTTGTCAAAATCTGCTGCGTCTGCTTTGTCCACTGCCACACCGGGAAATAAAGCTGCGGCTCAATCTGTTGCCAGTGCTTTTGCCCAGGTTGAGGACAAAGCGATCGCTATTGACAACACAAACGGCTATCTTGGTACCGGAAGTGGAAAGGATAGTCTAACTGGCGAGGCAAAGGGAACCAATTCTTACGGTATTTCTGGTGGCGAGATTTATATGGGTGATGAAAAGGATATTCTAATTGGCAAAGCCAGCGGAACCGATTCTTACGGTATTTTTGATAGCTACATTAATATGGGCAATGGATCGGATACTCTAATTGGCGAGGCAAGCGGAAAAAATTCTCACGGTATTTTTGGCACTGAGATTCGTATGGGTTATGGAGATGATAGAATAGAAGCCTCCAGTTTTGGAGGTGACGTCAATATATTTATGGGTAGAGGGAATGACTTTGTTGAAGGTTTTGGTGACGGTAGAGTAAGAGGTGGTGACGGTTATGATAGACTCAGCCTTGGCTCTTACAAGATAGATCAATTTGATAATATTAGTTTCGGTTCTGGTATCAATCAGGTTATTTTTGAACTAGATGGTATGACTATGAATACCAAAAATTTTGAAAGATTCTTTTTTGGTAATGAAAATCATGCCTTAAACTATTCTGACTTACAGGACTTTTTAGGATAGTGAGGTACAGTTGAAGACTAAATAAAAAGAGATAATTATTAATTATTAATTGTTAATTATTAATTATTGAATCCTTCTTCCTTGGTTATGCTACCCAAACAGGGATTTTTTCAACCAGAAAATGTTGATAGCGGTTTTTATTAACTTAACAACTTAACATAAGAATACAACTATCAGGTCTGTAACTTATAAAACTGCAAACATACTTATCCTTATTTCTTTAGTCTACCTTTGTGAAAACCGTTATAAGCAGCAACGTAAGATGTCCAGTATGGACTGCTTCTAGTTTTTAATTTATTCTTTTGAGAGGTATGTTTTATGAAATTTTTAGACTTGCGTCACGTACATTTTGATGACAACTCAAATGTAATTGATCCGGGGATACCGCTCGTCAACCCCGACTACTACTCCTTCATAGAGACAGGTAAGGGAGATGATCGGCTAATTGGTACTGACCATGTACATAGTGACTTTGGTGTGGGAGCGCTTGTTGGAGCAGCAGGTAAAAATATCAACTCTGTTATTGCCTCTACCGAATTTAGTAGCAGCTTTAATGTTGCTGCCAAGGGTATTAATAACGATGGTATTATCAGGACAGAAGCAGGACCAGATATAGTAAAAGGTAGTGCAACATCCAACATCTCCGCTGTAGCACAATCAGTATCTCAAGCCATAGCTATTGCTGATGCTGCTGATACTAATGTTATTACTAATGCTTTTGCCTCCATAGAAGTTAAGTCTACTGCCGATGGTATTGATAACTCTGGTGGCGAAATTGACAACGGTCACGGTGATGATGGTATTTCTGGTAATACCGAAGGTTCTGTGGGAGCAGTCGCAACAGCGACAGCAGATGCCTCAGCCATTGTCGAGGCTATTGCCGAAGCCCCTGTTTCAGATGGTGTCACAGCTATCGCTGGAGCATTTGCTCAAAGTTTAGCTCAGGCAACCATCATTGGCAGAGGTATTAATAATAAAAATGGCTTAATTACTACGGATCTGGGTGGTGATACTATCACTGCTACAGCTACTTCTAGTGCTGCGACCTTGTCACAATCTGCTGCGATCGCTTTGTCCACTGCCACACCGGGAAATAAAGCTGCGGCTCAATCTGTTGCCAATGCTTTTGCCCAGGTTGAGGACAAAGCGATCGCTATTGACAACACCAACGGCGAGATTCTTACCGGAAATGAAGAAGATAAGCTAACTGCGGAGGCAAAGGGAACCAATTCTTACGGTATTTCTGGTGGCAAAATTTATATGAGTTTTGGAGATGATATTCTAACTGGCAAGGCAGAGGGAACCAATTCTTACGGTATTTTTGAGAGCTACATTGATATGGGCAATGAACGGGATACTCTAACTGCGGAGGCAAAGGGAACCAATTCTTACGGTATTTCTGGTGGCGACATTTATATGAGTTATGGAGAGGATATTCTAACGGGCAAGGCCAGCGGAACCAATTCTCACGGTATTTTTGAGAG
>NZ_JBNHEP010000021.1:3155-19358 GCF_050015995.1 Dapis brunnea BLCC-M229
CCACATTGATATGGGCAATGAACCGGATACTATAATTGGCGAGGCAACCGGAACCAATTCTTACGGTATTTCTGGTGGCAAAATTTATATGAGTTATGGAGAGGATATTCTAACTGGCAAGGCAGAGGGAACCAATTCTTACGGTATTTTTGAGAGCCACATTGATATGGGCAATGAACCGGATACTATAATTGGCGAGGCAACCGGAACCGATTCTTACGGTATTTTTGGCAGTCATATTAATATGAGTTATGGAAATGATAGAGTAGAAGCCTCCAGTTTTGGAGGTACTGGCGAGGCCAGCGGAAAAAATTCTTACGGTATTTCTGAGAGCTACATTGATATGGGCCATGGATGGGATACTCTAATTGGCGAGGCAAGCGGAACCGATTCTTACGGTATTTTTGGCAGTGATATTTATATGGGTTATGGAGATGATAGATTAGAAGCCTCCAGTTTTGGAGGTGACGTCAATATATTTATGGGTTATGGGAATGACTTTGTTGAAGGTTTTGGTGACGCTGAAATAATAGGTGGTGAGGGTTATGATACACTCAGCCTTGGCTCTTACAACATAAAGCAATTTGATAATATTAGTTTCGGTAATGGTAACAATCAGGTTATTTTTGAACTAGATGGTATGACTATGAATACCGAAAATTTTGAAGAATTCATTTTTGGTAATGGAAATAATTATTTAACCTATTATGACTTACAGGACTTTTTAGGATAGTGAGGTACAGTTGAAGACTAATCTGTCTTTCCTATTTACTAAAGTGATAAAACTTTGTACTTCACTAACTCCGAAACTGCTGTAATGTTAGTCCTGTAGATGTAGTTATAAAATTCTGAAGAGGTGGTATAGCTATCCCTAGGCTCGACCCTTCATTTTTATCCTTCCTTCAGTTTCCCATCCTCTAATTGTTTTTGTTGACACTCCTAGCAGTTCAGCAGCTTTAGATACTGTAATATATCATGTCTGGTTGAATAGATAAATAAAGCTCGTAGTAGAGCTTTAGCCCTAAGATAGATATTTCAGTGGCTCAAGTCCTACTACAAACAAAAACTTTTTGATCATTTATTATCTGGACATCATATTATATAGCAATCCGTGCATAGGTTGCGGGTAATCAAAAAGTAGATAAAAAAACCGAAACTCCCACCTGTTAAGTGTTCCCAGTTAAGTGTTCCCTAAAAGCGGTAAGATTTTTATACACAAATATACAGGGGATTGCTATATATAAATCTAGTAGATCCCATAAAATATCTAATTATGTCTAATTTTTTCTGATTATTTTGATACTGTTAATAGCCACATCCAATTTTCTCTTCTTATACCAATTCACTTTAAAGGTGTCACAAATAGTTTCAAACTTTAGAGGTGAAATAATTTCCGGAAATTACTGAGGGCGTCAAAGTTTTGAGCCTATAAAATATTAATGCATGAATGCATGACTTTTAACTTCCGTGAAATGGTATTACTCATTCCTTCTTACTTCTTACTTCTTCAATCATATATTCTCTGTAATAAATCATAAAATGGCTGCCAATTATCCTCTACTGTAATTGCTTCCCAGACTGATTCAATTACGGGTCTAATTAAACTTTGTTGCGGATTATATTGTTGTAACTTTTCCGCCATATCCTTTAATTCATTATGAGAGTAACTCTGTAAAAGATGACAATAATATTCTCGCCACTGCTCTATTAACTCTGGCTGTTCAAAATTAGCAAAAATCTGACTAATATCATCACGCCATTGGGGAGAAAATTTTTGTGTTAATTCCACAAAGAAATCGTGGTATCCCATCTGAGAATCTGTCAGCATTTTTATAGTTAGCTGTAATAACTTTTCTGCATCTGCTTCAGGCAATTGTTCAAACCCTAATCTCTTAATCATTAATTGCCGATATTCATGCAGATAAAAATCATCAAATTTTTCTAAAGCTGACCTCATATTCTTCTGATCAATAACTGCAGCTAATGCTTCTTGAAGTAGGTGTAAATTTGACTTACAAACTAATGGTTGATGACTGTAACGATAAAGACCAGAATAATCAAAATAAGCTGCTGTAAATTTAGGATTATATGTGGGAATAAAAGCATAAGGGCCATAATCAAAACTTTCCCCAGTAATTGACATATTATCTGTATTTAAGACACCATGACAAAATCCAGCAGCCATCCATTGAGCAACTAATTTAGCAACTCTTTCTACTAACTCCGAGTAGAATAAAAAATACCGATCCTTCTCTTCCTTCAGATGAGAATAATAACAATCAATTACATGGTCTAAAAGTTTTTTCGTTAAATCTGGACGCTTAAAAAAATGTAGCCTTTCAAAAGTACCAAACCGGATATGAGAACGACTAAAACGCACCATCACCGAGGAGCGAGTAGGAGAAGGTTCATCCCCGCGCCATAACCCTTCCCCAGTTTCAATCAAACTCAGACATCGGGAAGTGCGAACCCCATGACGGTGCAACATTTCAGCAGCCAATACCTCGCGCACCCCCCCTTTGAGAGTAAGTCTACCATCAGCACTGCGAGAATAAGGTGTTGTACCCGAACCCTTAGTACCAAAGTCATATAATTCACCATCTACCCCACGCACTTGACCATAAAGAAAACCCCTACCATCTCCTAAGTAAGGGTTATATTCACCGAATTGATAACCGTGATAACGTAGGGCTAAAAAAGGCCCAACACAATGAAATTTACCAAAAGCTTGAATAAAATGCTCATCCTTCACATCTTGAGAATTTAGCCCTATTTTAGGAAGTAATTTATCGTTACGAAATCGCAAAATATGTTGGGGAAATTCAGCAGCAAGTACCTCATCATAATAGTCACCGCCTAAAGCTTCAATGGCAGGTTCATAGTTGAGAGAAAGTAAAGGATTAGACATTATTTTCTTAAAAAGGGAATAGGGTATAGTTGTATACAGGTGTTAATTTTTCTGCTTTTTTTCCAGTCAGGTGAGGGAAAATCCCTTAAATATTAATTTAGTAATTTTTTGGCGCTTTTTCTAGGTTTAATACCACTTAAACTGATGATACATCAGGATTCTATATTTATTTATTCATCAAGCCAGAATTATTCCTCAAAACCAACTATAGCAATCCTATTTTATTCGTGTCCAAAATCTTGCCGCTTTTTGGGAATAGGGAATAGGCAATGAGCAATAGTTAAGAGTTTCGGGCTTTATTTCTAGTGTTTTAATTTTGACAACATAAGCGGAGATTGCCATAGAATTTAAACTTATCTTTATTACTACTCTCAAGTTACTGAGGTACAGTTGTCTTTCTTTTTCCTCCTTAAAATTAAGATATAAAGCCTCTCGATTCATGGAGAAAAAAGAAAAAAATTCCTTTTAGCCAATGTTCTTCTTTATAAAAAGAGATAATTATTAATTATTAATTGTTAATTGTTAATTATTAATTCTTGAATCCTTCTTCATTCTTCAAAACTTTTTCGCTGTTTGAGCAACTGGGTCAAATTCAAACCTTTCAGAAGATTTTGTTTCACCATAAATATTAAAAGTAAATGTAGGTTCATCTCCAACTACTTCTACACTATGAATAGCATCAGAAGTCAGACTAATTAAATCTCCAGGTTGTAATATTTGCTCTCCAACTCGTTCAATTTTATATTGATTTTCTGGGTCAGGACTACGTTTCCAAAAAGTATTTTTTTCCTGACCTTTTAATACAGCAATGATTCCCCAAGTACCATGATTATGAATTGTTGAAATTGCTCCTGGCATAAATTTTACTGTTTGTACTGTCAGGGGAAATCCTAACTCATCATACAATAAAGTAACAGATATTCCTCTTTTTTCACAAGGTTCTGGCTCTTGAGTTTGCAACCAGTATGAATTAGTCATAAATTGTCGGACTAAGAGTCTAATTTTTGGCAAACAACTAGCTTCATCTATAGCATCTTTCAAAGTATCTTCAAGTTCCGTTAAAAATCGATAAAGCCGATAATTTTCTCTTAATAATTTCCATTCATTTACAGTTTCACAAGGTTGACATTCACCGTCTCCAGTCAAAAACCAATCTCGATTTTTCATGTTTATTTCTCCTCTGGTACTAATTATGCTTTAGTTAATGGCAATTTGTGAGAATTAACTGCAAATATTTATACATTATATAGCACGGAATAGGGAATAGGGAATAGAGAATAGGGAATAGGGAATAGTTGGAAAAATGTTTCCTAGTCTAAGATCGATCGTTAGTCGTTAGTCCTAACCAATTTTTTCTTAGCTATATAGCCAGAATTGCTTCTAAAACAATAAAGAAAATATAAAATATTTATGATTTATAAAGTTCTTAAGTTCATACAAGTAAAGTATTGATTTTTCTGTGTTCTATTTGACATAATATTCTGCATAAATTATTGAAATTTATAATATTGTGTTCCTCAGTATTATTGACGTAAATAGTTAGGAAATATCTACTCAAGTTTATTATTCTCACCATATTTTTATCAAAATAATTGAATCTAAAACCTCGCCTTAATTGGTGAAATATTTTTGGAGGATTGCTCTAATCTTCTTTACAAAAACAACTTCTGTAGGTCGCTAATCTAACGGCTCCCCTATCTGACTTCATTAAATTTCTTTATGTGGCACAAATATCATATAATCAGAGTTAAAAATTACTATTTCTTCTTTTTTTTCTTCTTTTTATCTTCCTTACCATCATCTAAAAATTCTAACTCACCGATTTCTTGTTTGTCTTCTTCAAGATATTCGCGAACCCATACTATGAGAGTAGCATTACAATGGGGGCAAGTAAGTATTTCACTACCGTCCACCCACTCATAATCTTTACCCGTTGGTGGCAGTAAGATAGGAATAGATATGGAAGGCAGTTTAAATTTAGTGTTACATTTCGGACATTCTCTTTTTGTCATTTAATTTTTTTTGTCTTATTACCTCAATTTTACTATAAAGTTATAGACAATTTTGATGAGAAAATTTAACAGTGTGGATTAAGATCGAAACTATCAAATAAAAGGAGCGATCGCCATGACTTTGACTCTTGCTAAGTGGACAGTTGCAGAATATCATCAGATGATTGCAGCAGGAATATTAATGAGACGCTGTGTTGAGTTACTGAATGGAGAAATTGTGGAAATGGGACCGGAGGGAGAATTTCATGCTTATAGCAGTGATGAAGCGGGAGAATATTTGATATATCTGTTAGGAGAACGTGCTAAAGTGCGTCAAGGTAAACCTATTACTTTGCCACAAAGTAATTCTGAACCGGAACCAGATATCGCAATTGTAGAACGTTTAGGCAAAAATTATCGCGAACATCATCCCTATCCAGAAAATATATTTTGGTTGATAGAATATTCTAATTCTACTTTGACTAAAGATTTGGAAGTCAAGAGCAAGATTTATGCTGCAGCAGGTATTCGAGAATATTGGGTGATTAATTTGTTAGATAGGGAAGTTGTGGTATTTCGTTCTCCTACTGATGCAGGTTATGAGTCGCAATAAATTTTGAGTCAGGGGGTAGTTGTACCGTTGGCGTTTAGGGATATAGAGGTTTCAGTAGGGAGATTATTTGGGGAGTAGGTTGGGAGGCGATCACTCTGAAATATATTAACTTTAGCTTACAGACCAGATATAACTTCTCCAATTAAACAATTAATAGTTGAAGCTTTTTTAAAATACTGTAGATAGTGGTTTCTCCACGCTTTAACTTCAGCTAATGAACCAATTGCAGCACACCAAGATAACCAAGTTGACGATCCATTTGTCAAATGAGGTTGTCTTAGTTCAGGGAGTCCATGTTTTGAACTTTGAATCTCAAGGAGTTTCGCACGAGAAATATCAGTTGCTGAACGATGCTCATAAAGTTGATGTAAGAGTTCACCAGTAACTTTAGTCTCCATTAAAAAGTCTTCACACATTTTAGCCATCCAAAATAGCTGATACTCTGTTAGGTGTTCGCCCGACTTCACCTTCTGTAAAATAACCCGAGCTACACTTTCTCGAGCATCAAAGGAAGCAGACTGGAAAAAATTGTAGCAACTTTTGGCTAGATTTGGGTATTCAAAAGCTATACCTAATATTTGATCGAAAACATCTTCCCATTGCTCCCCCATTAGAGTAAGTGTAAGTTCAGCATCTTCTTCAGTTATAGGATCGTTACTCAAAATATCCAAAATAAAATCCCTTTGCTCTGGAGTTAGGGATATTTGGTTATCGTCATCAATTTCATCATAATCTTGTAATAAATTTACACGGATTTTTAAAAGTTCAACTTTTGTATCATCAATTTTTTCTAAGTCATCACTATTGGGTTTTGAAGAAAGTTTTAGTTTGGCTTCATTAATAGATAAACCTTTGTTTCCTAGTAGAATTTGCATTTTGTACAAATCTTCATAGAGGATAGATTGATCGTTATCAAATAATGCAAAATCATCCATAAATCTTAAATAGCTTTTAGAGCGTAAACCACCATTATAATCTATGTATTGTAAGATCATTTTACATGGATATATACCTTGAGGTAAACAATCAATAGAACGACCTGTATTAATCTGTCTTAAGAACTGACCGAAAATTTTTGTATCTTTATCATCCTCAATCAAGTTTTTAAACCAATTTTCAAGATCGTGGTGATAAATGCTGTTAAAATAATTTGCAATATCTAGTTCCATTGAATATTGAAATTTATTTCTACAATTGCGATAATTTTTCTTGAATTCTTGATATGATTCTCTGCCTGGAACTGGCTTACCATCTCGGAAAATATATCCATAAGTACATCTATTATTATTTTTCAATAGTCGGAATTTTTTCCTATATTTGTAGGCAATATCATAAATATACCACTCGGCAACAGGGTCTAACTTCAAGGTTCTTCTGACTGCTCGATTAGGTTTATCTGAATAAACCCGAATCTGTGGATTAAAGTTTTCTTTACCAGAGTATATTTTGTTGATAAAATCTGAAAGATGTGATTGAGCATACTTAGCTATATACTCAGTCAAGTTTAATGGAAATAATGTTCTCTTCAAATCATCTAAAATAAAGTCAGATACTGGATTATTCATATTTGTTAAAATCACACTATAATTATCCTATCATATAAAATTCCGGATAATTACTATAGCCTAGTCATTGCGACTGGAACGGAGTGGAAGGAAGCAATCTCCGTGCGCCTATGAGATTGCTTCCTATCGTCGTAATGACGACTGTTCAACCGGATTTTATATCATTAGACATCTCCGAAAATTAAAAATAGAATCAATTCTTATCCAGAAATTATCAATTACTTCTCCCTGTTCCCTGTTCCCTGTTCCCTGTTCCCTCTTTTCCGGAGAGGTCTATTTTAAGTTGAGATGTCTATTCATACACTCGCAGATTATTTCAATGTTATTTGAACAGGTGGTTTTGTATGCTCAGCAACTATTTCAGCCATAATATCCTATTCTTTATCCTTCCTAACTTCAAAGCATTAACTCTCTCAAGTTATCAAAATTTATCTAGTTTTCTGAGTCAATATAGCAAATTTACAAGTAGGAACATTCCATAGAACATCCCTACATTATCTCTCTGTGTCTAATTATTCGCTACAGTTTCCATCAAAATTCTATGGGAACCAAGTTCAGGAGAATTATCAGTAGAACGACGCTGAATATACTGACCGTCTGGTTGTAAATCCCAAGCTTGGCGGTTATCAGATAACAGAATACCTAGAATCTCTTGTAACTCTTTCGTGAGGTCAGTATCTTCGACAGGTGTAATAGCTTCTACCCGACGGTTAAGATTACGAGGCATCCAGTCAGCAGAACCAATATACACCTCTTCCTTACCTTTATTATGGAAGTAGAAAATCCGAGAGTGTTCTAAATAACGCCCGATAATACTCACCACCTTAATATTTTCACTGGTATCTTTCAAACCCGGACGCAGACAACAAATACCACGGATAATCAAATCAATTTTCACCCCTGCTTGGGATGCTTCATACAAATTAGCAATGATTTGAGGGTCTACCAAAGAATTCATCTTCGCCACAATACGACCAGTATCTCCATCTTTGCAATTCTCAATTTCCCGACGAATCAGTTTGATAAAGCGATCGCGCATATTCACAGGTGCCACCAACAACTTCCGGTAAGACTGTTGCCGAGAATATCCTGTCAAGAAATTAAACAAATCTGCTAAATCTGCTCCTAATTCTGGGCGACAACTCAACAAACCCAAATCAGTATAAAGTTTAGCCGTCTTAGGATTATAGTTACCAGTGCCAATATGAACATAACGACGGATATGACCTTCCTCCTGACGCACCACCATCACAACTTTTGTATGAGTCTTCAGACCTGCTAAACCATAAACTACATGAACCCCAGATCGTTCTAACTTCCGCGCCCATTGAATATTATTTTCTTCATCAAATCTTGCTTTCAATTCCACCAATGCTGCTACTTGTTTGCCATTTTCTGCCCCAGCAATCAAAGCATTGATAATAGGTGAATCTCCAGAAGTGCGGTAGAGAGTCATCTTAATCGCCAATACATTAGGGTCGTGTGCTGCTTGGGTAATAAAACCTTGTACCGTACTTGCAAAAGAGTGATATGGATGATGCACCAATAAATCTTTCTGGCGAATTACTTCAAAAAAGTCAATTCCATTCTTCTCATTAAGGTCACCAGTTGTTATATCATCACTATAATTTCGCAACCGCGGAGGCATAATAGATCCCCAACTTGGATCTTTAAGGTTGGGTAACGGCAACCCTAGGAATGACATTAAATCTTTTAAATCGAGTAATCCATTTACTGTGTAAACATCTTTTTCCGACAACTCCAACTTTTCCATTAATATCTTTTTTAATTTACTTGGCATTGTTGGGTTAATTTCCATTCTGACTACCGTACCACCTATACGCCGTTTTCGGAGTTCTTTTTCAATCACTAACAGCAAGTCATCACCTTCATCTTCCTGCACTGCTAAGTCAGCATCACGAGTAATCCGAAATAGGTGATATTCCTGAATATCCATACCTGGAAACAGAGAACCCAAATTGTGAGCAATGACTTGTTCGAGAGGAACTCCCATCCAATTTACTGTTTTAGCGTTTTCTTTTATTTGTAATTGTTTTGGTAAGGGCAAAAATCTAGGCAATATTTTGGGAACTTTAATTCTGGCTAATAAATCTTCTTGAGTATCTGGATTTTTCAGCATTACTGCTAAGTTAAAACTAAGATTAGATAAATAAGGAAAAGGATGGCTTGCATCAATAGCTAGAGGTGTGAGTACGGGAAATATGTGTTCTTCAAAATAGTTTTGTAAATATGTTTTTTGCTCTTTATTTAGGTCTATATAATTGAGGATATAAATGCCATTTTTTCCTAATTCTGGTCGTAAGGTTTCCTCAAAGAATTGGTGTTGTAAAGAAACCATTGGTAATAGAGTTTGATTAATCCCATCTAGTTGTTCTTGGGGAGTACGACCGTCAGGAGTTAACTTATGCACTTCAGCTTCTATTTGTTTTTTCAGAATCGCTACCCTAACCATAAAATATTCATCTAAGTTAGAACTAAAAATTCCTAAAAATTTTAAACGTTCTAATAGGGGAGTACGGGGGTCTAAACCTTCAGATAAAACCCTACGGTTAAACTCTAACCAACTAAATTCTCTGTTAAAGTAATATTTTGGGTCACTGAAATTTCTTTCTACAGGAGTTTCTGTTGCATTTTTTTTGTTTTTGGACATAGTTAATTAGGGTATCTATTGATATTGGTTGAAATTTACATTGATTGTAAGGTAGTCTTGATAAGTTGTAAAGTATACTTTTTCCAAGAATTAACAGTGTAATTATAACCTTTGATGAATCTAGTTAAATTGCTGCGAAGGTTGAAAGCGATCGCCAGATTAAATAGACCTCTTCAGAAAAGAGGGAGTCGGGAGTAGTATGGACGTTGCATGGAACGTCCGTACAGATTAGTAGGAAATAATTGATGGTTTATGTACAATAATTGATTTTATTTTTTATTATTGGAGATGTCTAATAGTGTAAATAGTGTGGTCAATTTCCAACCTAGTTAAAATATTTATCTAGACAAGTTATGCTTTGGTAAATAAATGTTTAAGTAATGGTAATGAATGCTAAATATATTTGACTTTCACCGCACACAAATATCAAGAATAATTTATGTTTGTATTGCGATCGCAATAGTGGTGTGATGTAAGCATTTCCTGCGGAATGCGGAGCTAACAGCGGTCAGCATTCCTAATTCAGCATTCAGCTTCATTTTTGACTTGCTCGCGACCTGAATTAAATGTTGTCTTAGAAGGAATTTAATCACACAAGACTTAATCAAATAGCCTCACAGAGAAGTCGTGTTTATTTGTTTCCATCAAATATTTAGGGCTAGCTGAATAAAGGTGTAATCAATGCCAGATATGGCTTACATTGTTTTTAATTCTGAAAAAATACCTGGTTTTTGGCTCTTGTAGTCTCAAAATGCTCAAACTTTTCCCCTGACTATCAGAAAATTTGGCCGTGGCAGATATTTAAACTGTTGCCTGTTCCCTGTTAAGTGTTCCCTATCATCACTATCAGACTTTTTCAGCAAACCCTATTTATAGTATGTTCCTGCTAAACCCGACTTCTAAGCCTTGAAACTGCACTGAATCAAATATCCTGATACTTTTCATTGCGAGGGCCGCGGAGAAACTAATTATTTTGGTTTACTCAATCATTACAGTCAAGAATATATGAAGATTCAGTAAAGATTTAGTGTTATATTAGATGATTATATATGGAGTATTTGAAAATGTGATGTTTTTTGTTGTGAAAGGGGTTATAGCAATTACCATGCATTAATGCTATACTTAAGGATGGTTCAATTATTAAGTAATGAAAAAAGGCCGAATTACCTTTTTAATAATTGTTAGCCAGTAGTGTATTAATTATTTTTATGTTTACTTCTGTGTACGGACGTTGCATGGAACGTCCCTACCTCCGACCCTACTCCCCTACTCAAGATACGGGTTGAAAAGTTTTTGAGAAATGGTATTCTTATTCCTACTAATACCACTACCGAAAAAAGAATTCTACAAAACTCTAGTTATACGCAACAGGAACCAGGCAACAGGCAACAAGCAACAGAGATTTGTAGCAAACATTTATCAAACAGCTATAAAATTGTAGAAGGTGTGTAAATATACGGATATGTCATAGATATAGTGAAAATATACATTAAGAAAAGAAAGGATAATATAAAATGACTCCCAATAAATCAAAATCAGAATCTGTAGTTCCAGTTCTCGGTATCGCAGCTTTGACATTTATTGCTACAGCAGTTTACGTTGGATTCGGAGTAGCCAGTGTAGTTAATAGAAGTATTGCTGTTTTGGATGTAGCTCCTGAAAATGCAAGAGTAGAGCAAGCAGGAGAAAAATTGTCTGCTTGGAATGATTCTGATTATTAGTTATCAAAAATAGTTATAAAAAAATCTTTGTTTGTAGTTGTGCTTTAGCACCCCAAATATTCCTACAATGCTTTAGCGCAACTTAATTCTGAGAATAAAAGTGATTAAAATACTTTACAGGATATGTCCATTTGACTAATAAAGATATAGCAGTCCGTTGTAGTAAACTTACCCATACATGATAGAACTCTGTTCCGCATTCCGCGATCGCATGCAGCTCTGGCATCTCACTTCCTGCTTCTGTGAGAACCACTGACTATTATCTGTAACTTATTCTCAAGAGCAGGCTTAAACCTGACTCCTCCTTATCGCTCGGAATCATCTTGTAGATTTGAATCAATTTCATTTTCTGAGCTATTAGAATTAGTGTTAATATTGGCTTCAATTTCATCATTATAGAATCGATAAAAAAGAGGCTCATCTTTAAAATTATGTTCGTCGAAAACGTGGTGAATTATCCCCTGTTGTAACATTAACTCACCCATCAGAATTGCTTCTTCCCTGGTAGCTCGTTCATTAATCATTAACCACTCTACTGCTTCCGACCCTAAAAAGACTTTTTTGAAGAGCTTAAACTGAAATCTTCGATCTTTGATAGAAACTCCATTCTCTCCACGCATCGCACTAGATATTACCTCCCAGTCATACTCTTCTTTGATAGGAGGAAGTTCAATAGATGGAATTTCTTGAGGTAGAAGTCGATATTCGACAGGGGTTTGCGATCGCATCCAAGCATAGATTTCTGGATCGAGGTCTTTGAGATGTAGGTCTTGTTGGGGACGAGCAACTTCTACTCCATACTTTCGCAAATATCTTTCTATCTGGTTATATAGGTGGGTTCTTACCTTTGGTTGCTTAAGAGGATCGCGGATAAATGCTACCACCCGAAACTGCAACCCATCCTCTGTATATTCCCGAAATTTTACCTTGGGGGGAGGATGGCGGAGAATATCTGGATGTTCTACTTGAGCAGCAGCAAGTAGAATCTTGTAGACAAAATCAATATCTGTACCATATGGAATTTTCACATAAGTTTTTACTCTAGTTAAACCGCTACGGTTCCAGTTGAGGACTTCCCCTTCAATAAAACGAGAATTGGGAATAGTAATAATATAGCGTTCGATATTAGAAATGTCAGTAGTTCTGGCACCGATGCGTTGAACTAAACCTTGAAAATCTCCTACTTGAACCAACTCTCCAACTTTTATCGGACGGACGACGATTAAAATTAACCCACAGATAAAGTCTTTAACAATATTTTGTAATCCAAAACCAATACCTATTCCCAGCGCCCCAAGCAGAATAGCTAGAGACTGAAAGTCTACCCCTCCAGCATTAAGAATTAGCAGCGCTCCTAGAGATAGCAGTCCGTATTCGACAAAAAAAGCAATTGTATCTTGGTGACTAGGTTCTGCTTCTGTGAGAGGGAGCAAGCGAGATTTGAGAATACTAACAAACCAACCTACTCCTATCCAAAGTCCAGCGATCGTTAGGGCGATCGCTAATATTCGGTTGAGAGAAATGCTTTCTTCTCCCAATTTAAACATTCTGGCATTAAATGTACTGTCTAGAAGTTGAAAAATCTCGTAAAACCAACCTCTAGTTATGGGAAATAATTGAATTC
The DNA here is from genome assembly GCF_050015995.1 of Dapis brunnea BLCC-M229. Lineage (NCBI taxonomy): Bacteria > Bacillati > Cyanobacteriota > Cyanophyceae > Oscillatoriales > Microcoleaceae > Dapis > Dapis brunnea. Next base: position 16,249 of record NZ_JBNHEP010000021.1, read on the forward strand.
CATAATTGATAAATGTCGCCCATACTCCTACTTGGAATAATACTAAAATTAATAGTTGTAAAGAGTGCCAGCGTCTCTGAGGATTTTGGAGCTTCTGGCGTAGAATGTAACGAAATAGTAATACGAGTCCCCCCTGAAGCAATAGAGTAGTTAAAAAGGCAATTGTCAGCTTTTTGACTGCCCAACGGGTATAAGCTGGTGTGCGTTCCCGCCAACTTTTATCCAAACCCTGCTGGAGTTTTTCCTGCCACATTTGCGGCTGCATCTCTGAGTACATGGAGTTGAGGGTATCTTCTGGCACTTGCACCAAGGGGCGACTATCAACTTTCAATAGCACATTTTGATTAGAGCGAACTATTTTGACCTCTGGAGGTTTTCCCCGTTCAATACTATCAGCTAAGGCTGACTCTAGAGTTGATGTTATAAATTCAGCTCGTTCCTCAGCTGTGACTTTTCCCAAAGGACCTATTTCTAAGAGTTCCCGACCATCTAATACCACTGGAACTTTGACAGTTGTTACATCTTCAGCTTGGACAGGAGAAAGTAGAAATACTGATAGTAAACTGATGCAAACTACAAGGGCAAATCTAAATACATATTTCTGAAATCTTGCCATAGCCATATAAGTACCTGTATAGAATTAGTTTAATATTTGAGGGAGGTGGGCAAGAGGCAAAATGGAGATAGCTAATTAATAAATATACAAATAATTTATACAAATAATTTTCTGGACTTAGTGATTATGTTTAGGACTTACCCAAAGAAACCGGGTTACTAAGAGAAATTGTTGGTTATAACAATAGACATCTATAGAAAAAACTGGGTTTCTGGGTTTGGTGTCCTTCATTAATGGATAATGGATAATGGATAATTACCTCTCTCTAAAATGGATTGGATTGACGCGGAGCGTGAAAATTTTTTCTTCTCAAGAGGAGATTGGATATGGCGAGGTCTCCTCGCCATCCCTTGACCGCTTGTTTCTCCTAATTAGGAGAGGTTTTTTACCTTAATTATTCGGTAAGTCCTGATATTTTTTTAGTTCCAACTTAAGTCCATTTTCGCAATACCTATAAATTTTTTCCAACTCATTCTCAGAAATGAATTAACTGAAATTAATTGAACTTAAGTTCAGTTTCAACTGTACCGAAGTCGGGTTTATTAGGAAGATACCATAAATCTTTGATAGAAACAAATAAACCAGAATTTGAGTCGGAGGCTACATTTTATTGAATATAGCTTCATTGGTATAAGAAAGACTATATAATATTGTTATATATTTTAAAGTATCAAACTAAATCATGTCAACACCAATAAAAAGATTATACCCTCAGACTAATATTTTAATTCAGCTAACATAACTAAAGCTAATATTATTAGATAATTTATGCCTGAATTGAGTGAAAGTGAGAAAAATTTCATCAACCATTTACTCGTAATTAACTCTACTCAGTCTAAAGAGCAAGTCCTCATTTTTTTACCGAATAATTAAGGTTTAAAGCCTCTCCTAATTAGGAGAAACAAGCGGTCGTTTGTGGAGCATTCCGTAGGATGGGATGGATGGGTTACCTAACCATATTCAATCTCCCCTTGATCAGAAAAAATTTTCACGCTCCGCGTCAATCCAATCCATTTTAGGGAGAGGTAATTATCCATTATCCATTATCCATTAATGAACAATCTATGCACAAATCAATATATGAAGAAATCACTACTATATTTGACTATCTCAATCATCTATGGGTGTAGTAACTTTTCTACTCCTGAAAATCAATTATATTTGCCTAGTACATCCCCCACTCCGACTTTTGTAGAATGCCCACAAAAACCAAAAACTCGTCTGGGAAAAACAGATACTAAATCTTTATCTTTAACTGCAAATATCATTACTATATCGGATACTGTTAACTCCGAAAAACAACTTGGATATAAATTTTATGCCAGAACAGGCAAAGATTTTAACTATAGAATTACTAGCAATGTTTGTATTTGGATATTTGCCCCAGATACTAAACTATTACAACGACGAGAATTAATTATAGCTACACAGCAAGATTCTCCTATTTCGGGAGAACAAATGTCTATTGATTTACCCCTAACAGGAGAATACATTGTACAAGTTTCAACTCCTACTAAATCTTCACAGTTTAACTTAGAAATGAGTTTAGGTGATTTGCCAAGACCAGAACCATCTGTGGTTAGTTCAGAAACTGCAACATCAGCTTCTTCATCAACGCCAATATCAGAAACAACTTCTACCAAAGCTTCTACCAAAACTTCTGCTGAAGAAGCAGTAAAAAATTATTATTCAAATCTGAATCAAGATAAATATCAGCAAGCTTGGAATCAACTATCATCAAGTTTTCAGAATAATGAAAAACTACATCCAGATGGTTATAATTCATATTATGACTGGTGGTCAGGAATCAGTAATATTGTGATTCAAAATGTTCAACAAACTAATACAAGTACAGACACATCTACAATAAATGTACAAGTAAAATATACAAAAAAATCAGGAGAAAATATTAGTCAATCCCTGGAGTTATTTTTAATCTGGAATTCTGCAAATAATAATTGGGCGATAGATGCTGTTACACTTAATTAGTTGAAATTATTATGGTACAATACTGCCTGAATATCACAAAAAAAAACACCAATCAACAATATAGATATACTGTAGATTTAGAACAACATTATGAAGACGAGCCAACAATTTTTTTCACCCCAATAGTATGTAATAAAATTAAAAATGAACTAGAAAGCCAGAGTAATTGTAAAATTAATGATATGCACTTAAAAACAATCATCAAAACTTGGGTTCAAGATATAAAAGAAGGATATAGAGACAGCAGTCTTATTCTAGACTTACCTGTAACTAATCATCAGAATATTCACAATCTCACAGAATTGGGAAATCAAGAAATTCCCCCACTTATTTATCCAGAGATATCTAATTTAGAACCAAAAATAGGAGCATTACCACCTTTAGATTTTTCTTGAATGAAGGGAGATGGGGAGGTAGGGAGATGGGGAGATGGGAAGATGGGGAATAGAATTTTTAGGAATAAGATATTTTTGCTTAATGCCTAGAATCGTTAAAAATATTTCTG
>NZ_JBNHEP010000021.1:19458-29764 GCF_050015995.1 Dapis brunnea BLCC-M229
TTTAGGAATAAGATATTTTTGCTTAATGCCTAGAATCGTTAAAAATATTTCTGAATCTTACTTATTAATTAATAACTGAAGTTTTGAGGAAGTATAGTTTTATTTTTGGGAAGGGGAGGTAGGGAGATAGGGAGGTAGGGAGATGGGGAATAAAGTTTTTAGGAATAAGATATTTTTGCTTAATGCCTAGAATCGTTAAAAATATTTCTGAACCTTACTTATTACTTAATAACTGAAGTTTTGAGGAAGTATAGTTTTATTTTTGGGAATTGGTATTATACGACTTTGAAAAAAGAATCCTACAAAAAGGTGCATCTTTGCTCGATATGCTTAAAAATAGCTGATAGCTGTTAACGCAGTTCCTCCGCAGGAGGCTAATGCAGTTCCTCTGTAAAAGGCTAGCTGATGGCTGAATGGTTATAAATAAATTTATTTTTAAGGATAATTATGGCTATTACTTGTAATTTATGTTTCTACGACAGAAATGCAGACAAAAACCAATTTTGCGAAATTTGTGGTTCAGAAATTAGAGCATCAACTACTTTATTTGAAGCTCAAGAAAAAGGGATTAAAGACCGAGAAGCACAAACATTTATACAATCAGACGAAGAACAACTAAACCTGAATCACAATATCAATCAAAATATTAACAACTATCCCCAAAAAACACCAGTATCTACAAATATCCCTACCAGCAAAACCCCGATTGTAGAAGCTGGTAAAACAGCCAATATATCACCTGCAAATTCTACTAATCCCACTCTTATTAATGGCACTGTTCCTAAACTTATATCTAAACAAGTAGGTGCGCCCATAACAGAATTTATTATCGATAGTAACAATGCCATTATTGGTAAATTCAACCCAGATATCGGACCAGTAGAAATTGATTTAGATGGATTTTATGGAGATGAGACTGTTTCCTCAACCCATGCAGAAATCTCTTTTAAAAATAATCAATGGCAGATAAAAGATATGGGTTCAACTAATGGTATTTATATCAAACCTACAGGTCAAAATCGGTTTGGATACCGTATCAATAAACCAGAAATATTAAACTCTGGAGATGAAATTGCCATAGGTAAAATTCGGTTATTATTTCTAATTACTTGAACTTAGCTATAGAATTGGCAGTGTTGACGAGTGAGAAGATTAAACAAACTAAATTTTGTCTCTCACTCCTAGCTTGGAGTAGGATGGGATGCTGAGGAAACCTAGCCAGATCCAATCTCCCCTCGAGAAAAGTGCTAGGATATTTCCTGATACATATTCCGTTACGGTTTTTCTTGAGGTAATTATTAATTATCCATTATTAATTATCAATTATCCATTAATTAACTCGAATAGACAATACCGATGCTCCCGAACTTGATATAAGTATATGCTTATAAATAAAGTTAACAACTTTAAATTAGGAGGATTCAGAATGGTTTAGGAAAATTTATTTTCTACAGTTGTTTGACTTTTAATTTTTCCTACCTACTTATTTATGATTACTGATTATACCAATTCCCCAAAATAATGCGGTACTTGATAATTTTCATTTCCTGTAACTGACATAAGGGTTTTATTTCCAAACCCCTACTCGATAGAGCTGCGACTGAATAAAATTGCTATTATTTATTCCTTCTCATTATCCATAAAATCCGTTTTCACTAGCTATCACCTTTTAGCATTCAGCTAGCCTCCTTCGGAGGAACTTCGTTAACAGTTTGTAGGGGCGAATGGCCATTCGCCCCTACTGGGTTAAAATCCCCTTTCATTAATGGATAATGGATAATTACCTCTCCCTTTTAGGGAGAGGATTGACTAAAAGGAAAAAATTTATTCTCAAGGGGAGATTGGATATGGCGAACTTCGGAGCGGCTCTGTAAGAGCGGGAAACCTCGCCATCCCATCCTAAGGTCATGCTCCGCAAACGACCGCTTTTTTCCCCTTGAAAGGGGAGGCTTTAAACCTGAATTATCTAATTATCTAATTATCTAATTATCTAATTATTTAATTGTTTAATTGTTTCGGTAACCCCAAGCACAGGATTGTTTAGCAGGGGTTAAAATCCCCTTCTATTCTAAACTTTAGAAAAATAATCTTGCTGACTGCTGAGTGCTGAGTGCTAACCGCTTTTTTTAAAATCCGTATCGTGCCTTCCTTTTGTAGTAAAATAAGGATAAAAAATGTTAATCAACTGCCCAATTTGTGGCGCAGAAAATCTTGATCAAGCCATTACTTGTAATGCCTGTGGTTGTGCTTTAAAAAGCTTAAATTCTGTAGGATATCAACTTCCTAGTGGCACTTTACTTCACCAAGGTAAATACAGAATAGAAAAAACTTTAGGTGAAGGTGGTTTTGGCATTACTTATAAAGCAACTGATTTAGAAAAATTCACTGATGTTGCTATTAAAGAACTTTGCCCAAATAAGTTTCTCAGACATGGGATTAATATTATTTGGCCTCCCTCTATTACTCCTAAAATTCAACAGGAACAAATCCAAAAATTTAAGACCGAAGCAGAATCTCTAAAAAAATGTGTTCATCCCAATATTGTCAGAGTAATTAACTGGTTTGAAGCTAACAATACAGCTTATTTAGTTATGGAATTTGTCTCAGGTAAACCTCTATCCAAAATTTTGACGGAAAGAGGTAAACTGCCAGAAAATATTGTCAAAAAATATTTTATTCAAATCACCGAAGCTTTAAATTTAGTTCATGCCAATAACTTCCTCCATCGGGATATTAAACCAGACAATATTATTATTAACTCTCAAGATAAAGCTATCCTAATTGATTTTGGTTCTGCCAGAGAATTTTTAGCAGGTCTCACTAATAAAATGACCGCTATGTTAACACCTGGATATTCACCCATTGAACAATATACTAATCTAGGGAAACTTAATTCCAGTACAGATTTGTATGCTGTTTGCGCCTCAATTTATCATACTTTAACAGGTAAAGTGCCAGTAGCAGCACCCGCTAGATTAGGGTCAGAAACTTTAATTTCTCCACGGCAAATAGAACCATCAATTCTTCCCCAAATAGAACAAATTATCTTAACAGGAATGAAGATGGAAATGGAGGAACGTTTTCAAACGGCTGATGAATTAATTGATGCACTTAAAGGTAAGTTTATTTCTCAAAAATTAAAACAAGCAAGACAGATTTTAAAACAAGGAAATCTAACAGAAGCAGTCACAGCTTATCAACAATGTTTGCTCCAAGAAAGTGATAATGGCATAGCAGCAGTAGAGTTGGCAATGATATTAGTTCATATAGAAGATCGGCAAGCTATTATTGCAGCTAATCAAGCAATTAAAATAAATCCTAATGATGGTAGAGGTTATGGAGTTTTAGGGCTAATTAATTGTCGTCAAGAAAATTGGCAACAAGCAGTTAAACAGTTGGAAAAATCTGTAAAATTATCCCCACAGGAATCTTGGATACAGGCAAATTTTGCTTGGTCTTTAGCCAAAATAGGGAGATGGGAAGAAGCATTAATTGTATGCAATTTAGCTTTAAAACTAGATAATAATTCTGAATTTGCATTAGGATTAAAAGGCTGGATTTTAGTTAATCAAAAAAACTTGCTAGAAGCTATACCGCTACGCGCAAGTCAGAAGTCAACCCACCCCTAACCCAACCCACCCCCGCCCCCTCCCAGGAGGGGAGCCAGGAGGGGAAGTAGGGACGAATGGCCATTCGCCCGTACAGAAGTCAGAAGTAATCCCAGACTGAGTTTGAGCATTTATCAATGTCCACGGCCTATTTGCATAGTACTATATTAGAGCTACCTGCCTAGCAATAACAATTATTCAAAAATATAAAAAATATAGTAGTAGCAATCGTTAAAAATTGCTAGATTGGCTATATCAATGTTTGACTATTCCCATGGATCGGGAATTAATAAATAGGGCTTGCTGATTAACTCTAAAAGCCTTTATCTGTAAATTATTTAGCCTTTTTTCACAGAAAAAAGTGCTAGCTTTTAGCTTACTCTAGTTCAAAATATGAGCATTTTGAGCAGACAAGGGCGGAAAAATTTCAGACAATTCTTTCTTCTAGTTCTTCTGTAATTCCTATTACTCCTGACTCCTAAGTTCTACCCTCACGCCTAAGATTGAATAATTTATTCAACGAGTACCTAATATATAGCAATCCGCGCATTGGTTGTGGCAAAATTCCATACTGAAAAAGTTTTGGGAAATCAAATATTTGACCATCTGCAAAAAACTTAAATAGCCACTTAACTACTTTAAAAGAACTGCAAAGATGATAAAATTTTCTGATAAAATTTTTGGCTGGCAACCAAATATCTTCAACGGGGTTTTGTTCAGGAGCATTTGGAGCAAATTTTGTACAATTTATCAACCATTCTTCTTAGGGTTTTTCTTGATTAATTAATATCAAATATTCTCGAAATTCTTGAGAGTTATGATAAGTTGCACCGTTCCAAAATATTGCTAATCTTTTTTCTGGCTTTTGCTGTTGTAAATATTTAACAAATTCAATAGTATTTTCAGTATTTACGCTCTTATATTATTGCACAATAAATTCCTTAGTTTGACAGTAATCGGCTCCATAATAAGTTTGTCTTTCCAAATCATTTTTAATCGGAATTTCTATTATTTTATCTGTTCTTTCCCAACTATAGCTTAAGATATCACCTCATAATAGATGACATTCGTCAATCATAAACACTGCTAGTTTTCCAGCTTCTATTTCTGGTTGCCATTTAGTCAATAATTCCTCTATTTATTTTCTCTTGGTCGATTGGAGGCAAGCGTTCGCGAAGCGTCCCGGAGGGAACGGAGACCTCGCCATCCCATCCTACGAACTGCTCCCCAAACGACCGCTTTTTTTCTTTCATTAATTCATCATTTTTAGCGGGATTCTTATGCGCGAGTTTTTTCCAAGTTATTCCCGCTTCTTTGAGTAAGTTGTAATAACTTTGAAGGGTTATAAACTAGGGAGAAAAAATCAATGGCAAGAGGCAGTTTTTTATCTAAAAAAAGCTTCCCATTTAGCAGATATTCCAGATTGGATATTTTTGAATTTAGGTATTGCTTATGAACACTACGGAAACTATCAAGCTACTATTTCAATATATAAAAATTTTAGTAACAATCATCATAAAGAAAAACCAGATAAAAATAATATTAGTCGATCGGAAAAACTTGAATCTATAATTCCACCGCCTCCAGAAGAAATAGAAATATTATATGAATTTGTCATGCTAGGCAGTATGCGAAAAATTCAAGAAAGAGCAGTCTATCTAGAAGAGTTAGACCAAAAATATATTCCCTTTGCCCAACATCTAAAAAATTTAGCCCAAGAGTTCCGAGATAAAGAAATTACTGATTTTGTAGAGAAGTATTTGTATCAAGATTGATGGGAATGGGAAAATTTTGTTGCTTAAGGTGATTCCCGAAACCTATATTTAACTTCCCTCAAATCAACTTTAGGTAGTAGCTCAGAGTTAGTTCACAACACTTAATGTAGTGGACTGTTTCATCTTAAATGTTGCAATAGATGTCGGTTGGGTTAAGGGACGTAGCAAGATCCCGTCAGGGTAACCCAACCACAATCTTTCTCCCCTACTCCCCTACTCCCTAATACACTATTTTAGGTGAAACAGTCCAGTAGTTAAGCTTTTTTGTGCGTACCTACTTAATTATCTATCGACTTTACTACGATAAAATACTGATTTTTTATGAAGATGCTGTAAAGTCATGCAGATGGTCTTGACAATAGAAAAACGGTTGTGTCAAAATTAATAATATGTATATAAAAATGGGTTTTGCATCAGTAAAGTGTGGGATAAGTAAGTAGGGCTGGTCAATAATCATCTAAAAGTACTGTAAAGATTGAGCTTTTCGGACTTTTATCGGGAAAAAAGTGCAAAGAATTCAGCCTTGAAGACCAAAAAGTTAGAACGAAAGGCAGACTTGCACAAAAAGATACAGGTACAATTATTCCTTCTACTTCCCATACTTCTTACACTTCCTTGACGCACTACCTAAAAATATTTATGTAGATACGAATATCTTCATCTCTCTTTTTTTACTCTAGAAACATCTGATAAACTGATATAATCAATGATTAAAAATTCTCTTCTGTCAAAATTCCTCTCCCTTTCAATAGTATTAGGTGGATCGATATTAGTAGGAAATGAATCAGCTTTCGCTTTTAACATCAATGTGGGAAACCAATCAGCAACCAGTTCACAGTCAACTGCATCAAATGGGGTACCAGATGGGAAAATAACAATAACGTACACTGGTATCCCCATACCCAATTTTCCTGGGGAGACGATGACATGCACTATTATTGAGGACCAATCTGTAATCCCACCTTTTGAAGCATCATGTAGCAATGAAACTCTTAGTGCTGAAGATTTACCAGATGGCGTCACTATTGACCAAGTAATCTCACAGTTCACTCCTTTTAATAATGAAAGCGAATCTTCTGTAACTGGAGAAAAATTTGATGCCGATCAATTTACATTTGAACCATATTTACCTGGTGCGATAGAACCTAGAGAAATTTCAATTGATTTTATAGTTACTATAACAGAAGATTCTAGAATACCAGTAGAACGAGGCTCTCAGACCAGTTTAGTTGATGAAATTTTTGATGGTTCCCTGACATATTATAGTTTAGGATTCACAGGAGTAGGTGAAGAATCTTTCTCAGTCTCCGATCTAAGTTTCCGTTTTTTGGGTACTAACTATACCAATGAAGATGATACAGACTTCATGTTTGGCAGTCCTTTCTCAGGCCCTGAAGTTTTATTTTTAGATGGCGATCTTCTGGGATTATCTTTTAACGCAGATAATTTGCAGTTATCTCAAGATTCCTTCGATTTTAATGACGGTAGTGGAGAAGTGAAAGGAAATGTAGAATACATTTTACCTCAAGCTTCTCCTCCAGCATCTGTACCCGAACCCAGTGCTATTTTTGGTTTATTAATATTTAGTGCTATGGGTTATAGTAGCACGTTAAAGGCAAAGAAGAAGTAATTGCGTAGGTTGGGTTGAAGAATGAAACCCAACATTGTTTAGGGATAAATTGTGCTTTGGAGTGTGAGAAGAAACCGGGTTTATGGGAGGCAGATGTTAGTATGGTCGGCATTTAATACAAACCGGGTTTCTATATCTGATATCACCCAACCCCGTTTTGATACCCCCTACCCTCCTTAAAAAGGGGGGAAATTCCTCCCCCTTTTTAAGGGGGAAACAGGGGGATCTGTAGGTTAGGTTTGACCCACAATTTTAGCCTAGACATCCTAGTAGTATTAGCACATCTAGCTTGAAAATGTGGGTAAGGAGCGAGTCAATGAAGACCTCTCCCCCAACCCCTCTGCTGCAAGGAGAGGGGAGAAATACTCCCCCTTCCCTCCTCCCCCCTTTCAAAGGGGGGCAAGGGGGGATAGGAAGGGGGTTGGGGGGTTAGGTTTGACCCACAATTTTAGCCTAGATACGCTAGTAGCATTAGCACATCTAGCTTGAAAATGTGGGTAAGGAGCGAGTCAATGAAGACCTCTCCCCCAACCCCTCTGCTGCAAGGAGAGGGGAGAAATACTCCCCCTTCCCTCCTCCCCCCTTTCAAAGGGGGGCAAGGGGGGATAGGAAGGGGGTTGGGGGGTTAGGTTTGACCCACAATTTTAGCCTAGATACGCTAGTAGCATAACTACAACCAATTACCAACAATAATAAAAGATGACCAATGATAGGGCTTATTATAATCTTTATCTGGCTCTATATCTCCTTTGATAAACTTAATTTGAACCTGACGCAGTGCTTCCGCTTTTCTCAGTTGGGAACTGTCTGACTGTAATAATTGCTGATAAAATTGTTTCATTAATTCTGCTGTAGAAGCATCACTGACTCTCCACAAACTGCCTAAAACACTACGAACGCCAGCTCGAATGGAAACTCCAGCTAAACCCAATGCTGCTCGTCCATCTCCTACTGCTGTCTGACAAGCACTCAAAATTAATAATTCGATCGCTCGATCCGATCGCTTCAAATTTTCAGTCTGGAGCAATTGGTCTAAATCTCGAACATTAATCCGTTCGTTCCAGTCTAAAATGAATGTATCATCAGGGTTAGAGCTAAACTGTCCGTGAGTTGCAATATGAACGATGGTAAAGGGAGCAGAATTAATCTCGTTTTGGATGTTGATTTTTGTGAATTCTGTATCTGTTAACTGCTCAGATTGTGGTATGGTTTTATTAATTGTATCTAGTTCCTGTTGAATATTAGGTAAGGAATTATAGCCTTCTAATGCATAACTTGGTGCTTCTTGAGCTGTTCCAGCAGTTAATACTCGTATCCGCTCTTTTAATAAAGGACTAGAATCGACTAATTGTAACCCAGGAACTACTGCAATAGCATATCGTTCGACTAGATATCGTTGCCGAAGACTATCGTAAAGCACAGACATGGGAATATTTCTGAGGAATCCATCCAAAACAAAAACTATGGTTTTAATTTGGCTATCATCATGTTTTAAATCTGCCTCCAAATCTGCTTCAAATGGTTCGATTAACCATTGATACAGTTGGTTAGAGCTTGACTGAAGTTGAGCGACCGGTCGTCGGATGCTAGTAATGTTAACCAATAGTCGTAATAAGCTTTGTTGAAATTGTTCTTCAAAATCCTTATCGCTCGTTGCAGCATAGCGAAAATTATCAGTACCAGGCAATTTAAGAATGACACTTAATTGATTCTCCAACAAAATTGGATAAATAATAGCTGCATTTTTATCGATTTCATCAATATTAATGTCTTCAGCAGTAATACAAGCATCTTGAAAAAAGTTATCTAACTCTGCTAGTTGTAAAGATTCGATAACCTCACGAGCAGCTTTAATATTTGATAAACTAGGTTGAGTCAATTCAGATTGTGGTTGCAGCAATAACGTCACCAATTTTCTATACAAGGGTTCGACGCTAGCACGAAAATTGAACTTAACATCTCTATTGAGAGCGACTAAATTGCGTCGTAAAACTTGCAGGGTATTAAAAGCAGATTTGTAAGCAATAAGAGCTTCTGGAGAATTGCCTTGCTTGTTATAAATATCTCCTAATTGCTCTTGGAGTTGATAAGCAACATCTGAAGCTGAGACTTTTTGAGCGATCGCCAAGGCTTGATTTGTTAAATTGAGGGCTTTTTCAAGTTCTCCATTTTTTTGACTTAATTCTCCTTGAACTCCAATTCCATAAGCTTCTAAGCGATAATTCTCCAAGGTTTTTGCTTGCTGAATTGCTTGGTTTAGTAGTTCGTTAGCGGTAGTTAATTCAGTTAAAGTAGTTTTAATTTTAACCAAAGTAGATCGAGGGTCTATTTTCTCAAAATCTATTAAAATTTCTGCCAACTTTATTGTTAGCTGAATAGAGTTAATATTAGGATTTATTTGTCTTAATATTTCCATACTTTGAGGCAAAGTATCAATCTGAAATTGTATATAAGCTTGGAGGAAATTATCCTCAGCTTCTTTATACCATTGTCTGAAATTGAGTAATAAATCCAGATGATTGACAGTTGCCTGAACTTGAACTAATTTTTCATCAGAAACATTATGAGCCTGTTGATAATAGGATAAACCTTGCTCAAACAAAGCTTTAAGTGCTTGTACTTCTCTTTGTTTTCTCATTTTAAAATTAGCAAACTTTTTTGCTTGAGAAAGAATATTATTCCCTAAGTTGAGCAGTAATTGACCTTTTAAATTTTGAGAATTTGCTAAAGGAAAACCAGCTTCTAAAACTTGTTGAGATAACTTAAGTTTACCGATTGCCCACAGTCCATTTCCCAAGGTTTGTAACCCCTGAAAATTCAAGTTATTATTGAATGTTTTAAATTTTGGTAGAACATTTTCTAAGTCACTTGCAGTCAAGCGATCGCATTCTAATTCATTGCCAAACGCTTTTAGGGCAATATTACAAGAGCGTCGATAGAAACCGAGACTGGTTAAAGCTTGAGCTTGATTAATTTGAGTGCCGATGATACCAAGTTTATTGTTATTTTGGCGATAAATAATTTCTGCTTGTTGCCAAATGTCTAATGCTGCTTCTGCCTTTCCTTGTTGTAGTAGTTGTACTCCTTGTTGAACTAGGTTAGAAGCAGAAGATTCGGCAAAAACGGGAGATAAAATATTAATTCCGAGACTGAGACACAAACTGAAAAGGGCGATGGCAAAAAATTTTACTATTTTCATATTAGATCGACAGGTAATATCATGTCCAGATAATCAGTCATAAAGAAGTTTTGTTTGTAGTTGGGCTTTAGCCCATTAAGATCATCTCCGGATA
>NZ_JBNHEP010000022.1:0-14644 GCF_050015995.1 Dapis brunnea BLCC-M229
CTAGAGCTTTACTACAAACAAAACGGCATGATATAAATAATTCTACGACTCAAATGATGAATAATTCTCAAAATTATATTCAAAAACTCCTAATTGTTCTCAGTGTTTTTATTCTTACCATTACTATTGTTAGTCCGAGAGCGTTTGCTGCATCCTCTTCAACCTGTCCCCAAAATATGGTTTTCATTCCCGGAGGAGAATTCAAAATGGGGTCAGATCAACCAGAATTTATCGAAGAACTACCTGTAGAAGATGTGACTGTCAGTTCATTTTGCATTGACTCCCACGAAATTACTAACGCCCAATTTACCAAGTTTGTTGAAGATACAGGTTACGTTACCGTAGCGGAACTTCCCCTATCAAAATCACAATTTCCTGATTTACCCGATGAACAGCGATCGCCCGGTTCTCTCGTTTTTGAACCTCCCGCAGAAGGGATTCAACAAGTGGCTTATCTGAGTTGGTGGCATTGGGTGACGGGTGCAAACTGGCAACATCCCTACGGCCCCGATAGCAATATTAGGGGGAAAGAAAAACATCCGGTTGTTCATATTGCATACGAAGACGCTTTAGCTTACGCCAAGTGGGCAGGAAAACAACTGCCCACCGAAGCTCAATGGGAATATGCTGCCAGAGGCGGTTTAAAAGAATCTACCTACACCTGGGGTCAAGAATATTCTGCCAAAAAAGCTAACACCTGGCAAGGATTTTTTCCCTTTCTAAATACCAAAGCAGACGGCTATTTGGGAACTGCTCCCGTTGCTTCGTTCAAGGCAAATGGTTACGGTTTGTATGACATGACGGGTAACGTTTGGGAATGGACAGCGGACTGGTATCAGGTTGAACGAAAAAATATGGCTCATAGCGTTAACCCAGAAGGTCCCAGGCAAGCCGAAAGTTTTGACCCCAAAAAACCTGTCGAGGGTGCGTTACACGTGATTAAGGGTGGTTCTCACCTCTGTGCGCCCAACTATTGCAGTCGATACCGTCCGGCTGCACGGGAGTCTCAGTCACCGGATACAGGAACCACTCACATTGGTTTTCGCCTTGTCCAAAATTTGGTCTAACTCAAAGCAGACTATGTTTGATAGCGACACAATGACAACGTTAGAAAAGCTTTGACCGGGATTATAACCGTTCTCTCCTATCTCTACCAAGTTATCATAATAACTAATACAGATATGGATGTGTGTTTATTGGGAAAAATGCGATCATTAAAGTTTATTTGTTTTGATGATGTATAGTCCGAGCCGATATTGACTCATAGAAAAAATTAGTTTGTGGAGATTTTTAATGCACTGTTTAGACATAAGGGAAAGCTTTAAAGTATACCGATTAGAGCACTCAGATGAATCACTCATACAACCGATAGTCGAAATTTTGGAACACTCACTAGGGAATTATAGGCAAGCCTTAATTAAGGGAATTAGTGAAAAGAAATTCTTTGCACTATGCGCACTTGGAGAGGGCCAAGAAGTTTTAGGTGCAATTATCGGTTGGATTATTGAAGAAGAAACTGTTACTACTGACAAGTACGGTCTCAACTCCTCCGAATACCCAACCGGATATATAAAATCTCTAGGTGTCAAAGAAGAATGGCAGCGTAAGGGAATAGGCAGTTGTTTGGTACGCACTCTCCAGCATTGCTTTTCTTCTTTTGGTTGCCAACGTGTAACATGTGAGGCATTCGATAAATCACTAATTTTTTGGCAGCACCAAGGATTCAAAATAAGTACGAGAATCCCAGGATTATCGTATGAAGCTTCAAAAAGAGTAGAGGATTTTTGTAGTGATTGCGGTACCTATTCCAAGTCTGATGCAATTGCAATGTATAAAGAAATAAATCCCAATCTCTACGATAATGTTGAGGTAAAACCGATAACGTCAAAAGGAAGAGGAGTTTTTTCACGCCGATCTATTCCTACAGGAGAAATAGTGTTTTCAGGCAAACCAATATATGCAGAAAATGAACGCACATGCTATTCGATTCAGGTTGATTGGGACAAGCATTTGTTATTTGATAGACCTGCTGTACTTACCAATCATTCATGCGATCCCAATTGCGGTATCCGCGATAATAGATTTGGTGGTTTTGATTTTATTGCAATTAAGGATATTGCTGTTGGGGAAGAAATTACTTGGGATTATGCCATGAGCGAATATATCTCAATTGCTGTAGAATCCTGTAAATGTGGCAGTCCAAAATGTCGTCAGAAATCCGGTGGCTGGCATATACTTTCCGAATCCTTGCAAAGAAAATACAAAAGCTTTTCTGCTTCATATATCCATTCCAAAGGGAATTAAGGAGGGTGTCCATGTGGTATGACATTGTACAAATTGGTTTTCGCCTCATCAAAAATTTGGGCTAAACTAAAAACAGTTGTGTTGTAACAGGGGAGCATATTTTGAAAGCTATACAGCAACAGACCTCAACTCAAGTTAGAGTTATAGCAATTATCTTATTATTTATTGCTATAATAGCCGGGTCTTGGATATCAATCTTTTTTAGATTGTTGGAACGAGAAATAGGTCCATTTGCAACAGCATTTCATAGAGTTGGGATTGCAACTCTGCTGTTGGGAATTTGGACTGGACAGCAAGCTCTAAGTTCCAAGTTATCTCAGGAGAAGTTATCCTTAGATCCATCGCCTTACACGAGTTGGGTCATAATACTCTTATTAATAGCCGGAATGAGTTGTGCTGGCGACCAAGTTTTCTGGGCTTTGTCCTTGACTAAAACTAGCGTTGCTAATTCAACTTTATTGACAAATCTAGCTCCCTTGTGGACGACTATTTTGAGTTGGTTAATCTGGGGTAAGCACTTTGACAAACGATTTTTAATTGGTATGATAGTTGCCATAGTGGGAGCCTCTATTCTGGGAGTAGAAGATGTGAAAGTGGCTACGGAAACCTTACAAGGTGATGGAATCGCCATACTTGCTTCAATTTGCTTTAGTGTCTACTTGTTGGTTGTAGAAAAACTTCGAGAAAGTTTGAGGGCTGATGCTATACTTTTCTGGAGTTCTTTATTTTCAGCTTTGTCGATATTGCCAATTGTTTTGATAATGGAGGAGCGACTTTTTCCCTATACTTTGGAATCTTGGGTGTTTGTAATTTTGTTAGGTCTGATCTGTCAAATTTTGGGTCAAGGACTTTTGAATTATAGCCTTCAGCATTTGTCTTCTGGATTTGTGGCGATTAGCCTACTACTGCTACCCATAATGACAACAATTTTTGCTTGGGTAATTTTCTCAGAAAGTTTAAGTGT
This sequence comes from Dapis brunnea BLCC-M229, assembly GCF_050015995.1. Lineage (NCBI taxonomy): Bacteria > Bacillati > Cyanobacteriota > Cyanophyceae > Oscillatoriales > Microcoleaceae > Dapis > Dapis brunnea. The sequence continues at coordinate 3,269 of NZ_JBNHEP010000022.1, forward strand.
GTTAAATGCCGTGGCATTTGCTATAGTCTTGTTAGGAATTTATCTGGCAAATTCAAGCTCTTCTGCTGTCAAAGAATCAACCTCAGAAATTAGCTGAAGTCACTCAAAGAAGTTTCAAAATTAGAGAAGCTTTAGTTGAGGATTGTAGTATTCATGAACCCAAAAAATAAACCTGACAACAGAGGAGAGAAAATATAGGATGAAACAGGTTTCACACATGAACAAGTTTGAAGATTTAACTCAACACGAAGTGGAAGCACTGAAGCAAGACTTCAACTATGCTAACGCTCGTATGTATCAATCCCAATCTCCCTCTCAGATGAAAATCGTTCAGCAATTGCCAGAGTTGTGGCTAGAAGCAGAGCAAACGAAGCAAGAAATATTGAATTATAAGTTTACCGAAGCCTTTTATCGAATGCGAGGGTTAGAAAGTGCATTAAATCCTAATAATATTATGCTGCATTATGCTGCATCCATTGCCACAATTCATGTAGCAAATTACCTAATGAAGAAAGGATTGAGCATCAGCTTAATTGAACCATGTTTTGATAGCTTGTATGAAATTTTAGTCGATTTCAAAATTTCGCTTCATCCTTTACGGGAGGGTTTGTTGTATGAAGCCAATCAAATTTATGATAATCTCAAAAGTCATGTGAAGGGAGATGCAATTTTTTTAGTTGACCCCAATAACCCCACAGGTTTTACAATGCTAGGCTTGAAGAACCGCAAATCTTTTGAAGAAATTATTCGGTTCTGTAAAGACTATGATAAAATTCTGATTATTGACCATTGCTTTGCGAACTTTCTGATGGGAGATGAAGCCTTTGAGTTATATGACACTTATCAGCTTCTTCGGGACTCTGGAATTAAATACATCGCAATTGAAGATACGGGAAAAGCATGGCCGATTCAAGATGCTAAAGTCGCTATGTTGAAGGTTAGTGATCATCTGTATGAAGAGATGTATAGCATTTATACAGCCTATCTCCTGAATATTTCCCCATTTATCTTAAATGTTCTAACTCAATATGTCTTAGATGCACAACAAAATCAGTTTTCTTTTACTCGAAATCTGTTAGAAAAAAATCGGATGATATTATGGGAAACATTGCAAGATACATTCTTAGAACTTCAACAGCCGATGGCTAAAGTGAGTGTTGCTTGGTGTCAGATTAAAGATCCCAATATGACCGCAACTCAACTCCAACAAATTTTCTATAAAAATGGGGTCTATGTTTTACCCGGAACTTACTTTTATTGGCACAAACCTGAAGAGGGAGAACAGTATATCCGAGTTTCTTTAGCCCGCAATACTGATAACTTTTTCCAAGGAATGAAAATCTTGAAACAAACATTAGATCAGAAAGTTTGTTTATTAAAATAGCGTTTAAAAGTCATCCCAAGCTTTGAATTTTTTTACTGACTAAGGAACATAAAAAAATGATTGAAGGAAACATTGAACAGAAATTAGTTGAAGCACTCCAACCCATTCGCTATCATGTTTTAGCCTCAGAAATTTATCACTTATTTAACACCGGAATTTACGACCAGTTAATTGAGTCAGAACATTCAGTCTCTAGTTTGGCAACAGCTCTAAATCTAGATGAAAGAAAACTTTATGGGTTTCTCAAATACTTGGCGAATGAAGGGATTGTTGAATTTATTGATCAAATCGTTCGACCTACTCAAAAGTGTCAGCAAATTAGTGAGTTTCGAGGGTGGTATACATTAATGATTGGAGGATATGCGAAGACCTATCTTCAAGTGGGTGAAACGCTAAAATTGGGGAGTGAATGGCTTGAACGAGATGGCAAACAAGTGGGTGTGGGAAGCTGTGAAATGAGCAAGTTTGATGCCATTCCTCTGGTTCGTTCTTTAATGTCGAATATTCCCAAAGACTGTCAATATTTTCTTGATATTGGATGTGGTGAAGGGCTGTTTATGATTGATTTTTGTCGAGCCTTTCCCGATCTACAAGCATGGGGTATTGAACCGGACAAAGACGCTTACTTAGCTGCGGTTGAAGCGGTTCAGCAGGCTGGGTTAGAAGACCGGATTGTCATGACCAATGCTTCAGCATTAGAACTATTAGAATCTCCATTTGAAACTGAACCTGACTTTTTAGTTGTGAGCTTTGTTCTCCAGGAAATTCTAGGTCAAGAAGGAGAGGAAGGGGTGATTAAATTTTTGACAGGTATTTTAGAACGGTTTCCTGAACTTTACATCATTGTGATTGAAGTCGAAGATCGAATTGACCAGAAGAAAATTATGTCACATAATATGGCTTTAGCATATTATAATGCTTATTACCTGTTACATTATGTGACGAATCAAAGACTCGAAAAACAGGAATTCTGGGAACAGATTTTTGAGAAGTGTCAGCTTGAAGTCAAAGCCAAAGATTTTGTAGACCAAAATGTAGACTCAACTGAGTTAACATTTTGCTATCTGTTACACCGAAAATAAAGCGAAAAATAATCAAGAGGTCCTATGGGATTAATTGGTCAATTTGAATCTCAAATACTGGAGCGAGAGGAGTTCGCAGGAGCCATTTCTTTCTCAGCTCTGTCTAGTGATGAAACCGTCTTAGTTGAGATGCCGCCTTACACCATTGATGAATACTTATTTTGCCATCGCTTTCAAACCGATCAACTTTTAACAGTTCAAGGTAGCTTGGTTGTGGTCTGTTTACAAAACCGTCAATATCATTACATCCCAATGAGTGATTTAATCCCTCAAGTGCTAAAGATTCCGCCTAGAATTCCCCATTTAGCAGCTAATTTAAGCTCTCAACCTTGTCGGGTGATTAATGCTATCATCCGTCATGGTAAGTTTCATCCCAAAGATTACCAAACCATAGCAAAACCCTTTCCCTTAGATTTAGATCGGATTCAAAAATTGTTTCAGGAACTTAAACTGAATAAGGAGGAACTTTATGGCTAAAAATATGGATATAGCTCAATCAATTGAATTAGTGAATCGAATTGATTTATCACCAGAGAAAAGGCAGTTTTTCTCAGAAAGTGGGTTTATTAAGATCGAAAATTTTTTGACAGAAGAATCTGTCCTCAAACTTCGACAATTCGTTTATAATTCTAATCAAGTGAAGGATATTACAGGAGAATATTATCCTGGAGACTTTTCAAGAATTGGCTACGATGTAGAAAACTTAGTGACTCATAGCATCTATGACTCAGATAATTTTCAATATGTTATGAATCAATTAATTAATCATGATATAACTTTTACCCAAGGAATTGGTTTCGAGCTAAAGCCTAACAAGAAAGGATTCCCTTGGCACTTTGAGATGGTTAGCTTTAATTACATTATGCCAGAGGATACCGGATACTCCTTATGGATACCACTCGATCCAGTTAATACAAGCCTTCAGCATGGAGGTTTAGCCTGTGTACCCCGCAAAATCTATTCAAATCTGGAACGGTATAAACTCGTTTATCAACTTACACAACAGCAGGATTCTTTGGAATTTTATCAAACAGAAGATTTTCAGAGCTTTAGTATAGATGTAGCTTCTAAATTTGAAGATTTTATTCTAGAAAGGAACAAAATAGAATATGATTTTTCAATAGGTGATGTGCTGCTTTTTGATAAATTTGTATGGCATAGATCCTGTCCGTTTAAACAAGGCGATTTACCTTCAAGAATGGCATATACAATGCGATTCATAGATCGTAAGGCTCGCTATTCAAAGATTTTTCTAGATGGAGTTAATATGATAACAAACGCAATGGGGGAGGAGTCTAAAACGACTTTTGGTTATAGATTAAGTAATCTTGAAGAAGGTGAAGCGATCGGAGAGCTATCATGGCTCAAAAAATAAATAAAAGCGTAGGCACAGAATACTAGGATAAAATGGCTAATCAGACTTATTTTATCTCTGACTTAGTATTCTCTTAACCCCAGCTACCTCAAAATTTATACAGGAATTCACTATGATGCTTACAGATAAAAGTATGGACATAGATTCATCAATTGAATTCGTGAATCGAATTGATTTATCACCAGAGGACAGGCAATTTTTCTCAGAAAGTGGGTTTATTAAGATCGAAAATTTTTTGACAAAAGAATCTGTCCTCAAACTGCGACAAGTCGTTTATAATTCTAATCAACTCAGGAATGTTGCAGGAGAACATTTTCCTGGAGAGTTTTCAACTGTTGGCTACGAAGGCTACGATGTAGAAGAGTTAGTGGCTGATAGCATCTGTTACTCAGATAATTTTCAATATGTTATGAGTCAATTAATGAATCATAATATAATTTTTACCCAAGGCATTGGCTTCGAGCTAAAGCACAATCACAGAGGATTATTTTGGCACTGCGACATTATTAGCTTTAGTTACATTATGCCAGAGGATCTCGGATACTCCTTATGGATACCACTCGATCCAGTTAATACAAGCCTTCAGCATGGAGGTTTAGCCTGTGTACCGCGCAAAATCTATTCGGCTCAGGAACAGTATGCGCTCATTTATCAAATTACACGGCAGCCGGATTTTTTTGAATTTTTACAAACAGAAGATTTCTACAATATGGGTTTCGCTTCTAAAGTTGAAGACTTTATTATAGAAAGGAACAAAATAGAATATGATTTTTCCATAGGTGATGTGCTGCTTTTTGATAAATTTGTCTGGCATAGATCCTGTCTGTTTAACCAAGGCGATTTACCTTCAAGAATGGCATATACGATACGATTTATAGATCGTAATGCTCGCTATTCAAAGTTTTTGCGAGACGGAGTTAATATGAAATTAAAAGAAACGGGGGAAAAGTCTACACCCGAAAAGTCTACATACAATTTTGGTGATAGATTAAGTAATCTTGAAGAAGGTGCAGTGATCGGGGAGCTATCATGGCTCAAAAAATAGTTTTTACCATGAGGGCTATCAACAGTATTGAAATAATTGGACAAAATTAAACACAATTAGGAGTTATGTAAAAATAACTTGAACAATTTAAACTGCCATTTGTGCCTTAATGGCATAGTTCCATTCACCATGAAAAGAGTCTAGCTCAATTCTAATGGAATTAAATTCTTCGCAACTTACTTTGATTTCTTTTTTATAGAAATTTTTACATAAGGATCTATTTACTGTGATAGACTACATTAAAAAGAGAAAAGATAGTTTCTATCTAGAAAATTCACAAGGAGATTTGTAACATGGATTATCAAGGCATAGTAGCTGATGCTAAACATATCAAAGCACTGAGTAAGCCTGAGCGATTTGTCAAAGTTTCGGCAAGAGAAGATCGATGCGACCTCTCATTCACAGCTTGGGAAACACTTCTAAATAATACTTGTTTACAAACTTGGAAAGGAATTATTCTTAGTAAAGGGATCGCCGAAATTGGCATTTATCCCATGATCTTATGGGAACTTAAACCCAAAACGATTATTGAACTTGGTGCGTTCAATGGGGGTAGCGCTGTTTGGCTAGCCGACAACTTAGAAATTTTAGGTGTTGACGGCTCAGTTTATTCTATTGATATCGATTTGTCTCTTTTAGATGAAAAAGCAAAAGATCACCCCAGAGTAAATTTTATTGAGGGAGATGTTAACAATTTGAATGCTGTCTTACCAAAAACAATGCTCGATAAACTTCCTCATCCTTGGCTGATTATAGAAGATTCCCACGTCAATCTTTTGGCAGTCGTCAACCATTTTCATGATAATGGCATCACCAGTGGAGATTATTTAATTGTAGAAGATACTAACAAGTTGATGTGGGAATTTCAGGGGGAGCAATGGAGCGATGAAGAAGAAAATGTCCACGGAAGGCAAAAAATGTCTGACTTAAGATCTTGGTTGCTTAACCATGAAGATGAGTATTTGATTGATACCCATTATCAAGATATGTACGGTTACAATGTATCGAAAAACTGGAATTCTATTCTTAAAAGATTTTAACATTCTTCCAACTGTCAAATGATCGCTGGCGAGCTTACCGATCGCTGCTGCTTTACAGGCGACAGTGTTCTGGCTCTATGGTACCCTTGCTCTCCTGGCTGACTTGATTACACAACACTATTGCAAAATTGCGTGTCACGCCACTACTAGCTACTTGATTCATCTTTGAAATTACCAACGCCCTATAGTTCATTATTGTTAAATTTTCCTAAAGGATAATTTTAGTGAATTGTTTCACTGTATATTAATTGAATTACAGCAGTTTCAGAGTTAGTGAGGTACAAAATTTTTCACTTTTGCTCTAACATAGATTTTCGATTTCAATCCTTCACAACATTAGGAGTCAAATAATGGTTTCCAAATTTTCTGCGTTTTGGAATAAAGATGGTAGTACCCAACCCGATGCACCCCGTTGGGCTAATTTACGCGCTGAGATGCGAAGCGCTTTCCCCACTTACTATTCCACAGGTGCCTCAGACCCCTTTGCAGACATGGTTCACCAAGCTATTCGTTATCTAGACCGACTCAAGCCACCCCAGTCTACATCCCCTACAGGTACACCGGGTTATCTAGGAAACGATCCGACTGGTCCCCATTATGGCAAAGTGACCGAAGCCCGTTTAGGGGAAAACATCGCTTCCGTGGAAGAGGTGCTTGAAGAGGCAGCAGAGCTATTTCGAGGAATGCCCAACTGGAATCATCCCTTGGTAATGCCTAATGTTATTCCTCCGGCTAACACTGCTGCGATTATTTCTGCCATGATGACCCAGGTTTTCAGCCCTAATATTATTGAAGGGGAATATGCCTGGGATGTAGAAAAGACTGAAATGGAGACCTCTGCTATCTTAGCCGATCTGATTGGTTGGCCGACCGATGAAGCAGGTGGTCTGTTCACCTTTGGAGGTTCTGGGTGCTATTTTTATGGCATCAAATACGCCCTGACCAGTTGTTTGGGTATGAATTCTCGTTGTAATGGGATTCGCACTGATGCCAAGGTGTTAGTGTCTCAACAGGGTCACTACTGCAAACAGAATTCCACGGACTGGACTGGTCTGGGTATGGAGAACTACATTGAAATCGACACCGATGATGTCACGAATGCCATGGATTTTGACCACCTAGAAGAAGTGGTGCGAGTCCTGCATTCCTCTGGTACGCCTATTGCTGCCATTGTCTGCACGATGGGCACAACGGATGCTTTTGCGGTAGACCCCATTGACAAAGTAAGGGAATTGGTAGACGAACTCTATCCCCCAGAAAAACATCCCGAGGGAGTGGGACGACCCCTAATTTACGCTGATGCCGTGATTGGCTGGTCTTGGCTGATGTTCAAAGGATATGACTTTGTAGAAAATCCCTTGGGCTTTGCACCAACAGTTTTGGCTGATATTAAGAAAAACTACGAGGCTATTAGCAAAGTTGTCCATGCTGATGCCATTGGCTGTGATTTTCACAAGACTGGTTGGTCAACCTATAATTGTAGCGTGGTTATGGTTCGCAGCCTGCATAAATTCCAAGAACTTCTCAGTCGTCCTGGTTCGGCTTATCTTCAGGCCCGTACTTGCTACAATCCTGGTCTCTACACCCTGGAAGTTTCCCGCTCCGGTTCCTATTCAATGGCAGCTTGGGCAACCCTCAAATACATGGGTTATGAAGGATTCCGCTCGGTTCTGGGAGGTATTCTGGAAATTCAACATTACCTGCGCCACGAGGTTATTGCTAACGAACTAACGACCGTTTGTGTTAACGCACCAGATTCAGGTTTCGTGACTCTGTTCCGAGTTTACAAAAAGGGAGTTAATGCACAGGAGCAATATGAAAAAGAACTGAACGATCCAGCAGCTAAGGAAGAACTGGAAGCAAATAATGAATTGCAGAAAAATATAGCCGATATGCTCTGGCAGTGGCATCGGGACGGTCAGTTGCATGAGGGAGGTTATGCCCCTTACATCAGCTATACCAGTGGTTTCCGGCCTACAGATTATGACGATGAGGAAATAGAACCCGGTTTCATCTATGCCGTTAAAGCTTATCCGATGAATGTCAATATTACCCCGGAAGTAATGGACGAATTAATCCGGTTGGTATTGGTGGCACGGGATGCGATTGAAGCAGGTACAGTTCCTGAACCCAAGGATGATGCTGGAAATTGTCCTCTTCCTTACTCTGACTTCTCAAATATTAAACCTCTCGAATGTGCTTCTGATGAAGATGGTGCGGGTGGTTCCACCTCAGATAATCTTCTCTCTGGCATTGGGCGTCAGTCTCGCAAGGCGTTGAAGCGACTCAAGAAGCGTCGCCAGGACAAAAAGTGTGATTGTTAATCGTCCTTTTAACTTCCGCCTAGTGCCGTGTCAAGCTTGAAAATGTGGATTAAAAAACCTAACCCCCAACCCCATTCCCTGCAAGGGAAGGGGGAGATTTCACCCCTCTCCTGCGAGAAGAGGGGTTGGGGGAGATGTCTTCGCTTGTTGCTCGCTACTAACACACTATTTTAAGCTTGACGCGCCACTACTCATATATAATCTGGTTTAACAGTTGTCATTGCGACGATAGGAAGCAATCTCCTTAACTCCTGAGATTGCTTCCTTTAACTCCGTTCCAGTCGCAATGACTTGAGTATAGTAATTATCCGGATTTGATATCAAAGCTGTCGTGTAAAGCTAAAATAGTGCCATAGATTTTTGGCAAAAGTACAAAACTAAAATTTTCCTTTAGAAAAATTTTAGCCAAACAATTCACGATACATTAGTCTAATCAATCTACATTAGGATTGCTCCAACATAGATTTTCGATTTGAATCTTTCAGATGGTTTGGTAGTTTCCTGACCCATTGACTGAGTTTAGGTCCTGCAATAGGGCGATCGCTTCCTAACCAGAGGCCATCGCCAAAAAACTAAACCTCTGGACATCTCATCCAGAGTTAATGTTGTTATTTAGAGGTTTTTCTCAATGATTTTGAATCGTATTTGGAAGCATCTGTGGAAGAAGGTAGTGGCTGTCGTAATGGCCACTGCCTTCTTTTTGAGTGTCGCTGTCCCCCCGGCGACAGCATGGAGCCTATCCGACCTATTCAAAGGCTTTGGCTGGTTTAGCAAATCCGAACCTGCTGCCACAACCTTCAGCCTACAACTACTCCACGCCTCCGACTTTGAAGCTGGCCTGGAAGCCATGGAGGACGCACCTCGCTTTTCTGCCGTCCTCAATGCTCTCAAAGATGACTACCCCAACACCCTTTTTCTTTCCTCTGGGGATAACTACATTCCCAGTCCCTTCCTCTTTGCGAGTGGCGACCCGAGCATGAGTGACACCCCTGTGGGTAAAGCGGGCATCGGCCACGCCGATATCGAAATCCACAACCAACTTGGCCTCCAAGCCTCGACTTTTGGCAACCACGATTTCGATCTGGGCACTAAGGAAGTGAGTAACATCATTGAACCTTCTGGCGAATACCGTGGGGCATTGTTTCCTTATCTGAGCGCCAACTTAAATTTCGGTACAGACCCCGACTTGGCAGACAAGGTGACGGAAAACGGGCAAGAGATTAGCACGTTTTCAGCCGGACAATTAGCAGGAACAGCGATCGCCACTGTTGGCAACGAAAAGATCGGTATCGTTGGTGCAACCACACCCTTATTGCCAGAGATCGCCTCCTCCGGCGACGTTACCGTACTCCCTAAAAATCAAACTGACTATGACGCGCTGGCTGCTGATATTCAGGTTGCTGTAGACGAGCTAACGGCAACGGGCATCAACAAAGTAATTCTTTTAGCCCACATGCAACAGTTGAATATTGAGCGCGACGAACTGGCTCCTCGCCTACGAAATGTGGATATCATTGTTGCCGGAGGTTCCCACACGTTGCTGTCCGATGAAACAGATCGCCTCCGGGCTGGAGATACCAGCGCTGGTCCATATCCCATTCTCAAAACTGATGCGGACGGCAACCCAATTGCCGTGGTCAACACCAAAGCCAACTACACATACGTCGCTCGTCTGGTTGTAGACTTCGATGGCGACGGTATCCTCGTCCCTGAAAGCATCGATCCGAGCGTCAGCGGAGCCTACGCCACTGACGAAGAAGGCGTTGCAGCTATTGGTGGTACTCCAGACCCGGAAATTGTTGCCATTACCGATGCCCTAAATGAGGTTATCGCCAGTCAAGATGGTAACGTTTTTGGTAATACGACAGTTTTCCTCCGGGGCGATCGCTCATTTGTCCGCACGGAAGAAACCAACCTGGGAAATTTGACCTCCGATGCCGACCTAGCTTATGCCAAAACCGTAGACCCCACAACGCGTATTGCTTTGAAAAATGGGGGCAGTATCCGTTCCAACATCGGCATTATTAACGCTGCAAGTGGCAGCACTGACCCCAATGACTTTGAACTGTTGCCCCCAGAAGCAAACCCGGAAGCAGGTAAAGCAGAGGGAGAGGTTTCCGAACTAGACATCAATAATTCTCTCCGCTTCAACAACGGACTCACCCTGATGACCCTAACGGCAGAACAACTCTTACAGACTATTGAACATGGGGTTTCAGGGACAGCTCCCGGTGCAACACCCGGTCAGTTTCCCCAAGTAGGCGGTCTGAAGTTTAGCTTCGACGCCGAACGTCCTGCTGGCGATCGCGTAATCTCTTTAGTTGTTTTGGGCGATGACGAATCTGATGTAGTTGCTCAAGATGGCGAACTCGTTGGCGACCCCAGTCGCACCTTCCGGGCAATTACCGTCAATTATCTAGCTGACGGTGGTGACAGCTATCCTTACCCCAGTTTTTTGAGTGCCGATCCGGTTTTGTTTAATCGTGTCGATCTCTTGGGCGAACCGGATAGCGACAGCGATGGAGATTTTGAACCAGAAGAGGACCTCAACCAAAACGGGAAGAGGGATGAAGCGATTGCAGAACCTGTCGATGGCTTTGCCAACTTCGCTCCTTTTGGCACTGAGCAAGACTCACTGGCAGAATACTTTCATCAAGTTTTCCCAACTGCAGAGAGTGCCTTTCAGCAAGCAGACGCGGGTCCGTCTGAGGATGAGCGAATTCAGAATCTAGCGTTCCGGGAAGATACGGTGATTTCTCAATAGAGCAATTTTTACTGGATTTTAAGAAACCGGGTTTATGGGAGACAGATGTCAGTATAGTATGGCATTTCATATAAACCCGGTTTCTATCCTTGATTTATATCGATATAGCAATTCCCAAAAAGCGTGAGATACAAAATTCCCTGGTTTTAGGGAACACTTAACTGGGAACACTTAACTGGGAATAGGAAGTACGGAGTAGTAATTCTGGTTCCGTAGGAATAAATAAAGAAGAAAAACAACTGTAGCTGATATCAAATCCGGTAGCATTGGTGTAATTAGATAAAAATGCTGGGGAGATTCGGAGATGGGGAGATTCCGAGATTCGGAGATGGGGAGATTCCGAGATTCGGAGATGGGGAGAT
>NZ_JBNHEP010000023.1:0-8357 GCF_050015995.1 Dapis brunnea BLCC-M229
TTGATTCGGTCTTTAAACATTAATTTCATTGATTAGTGTAAATATTACGCTAACTATTTTTTTTGTCCAAAGTCCAATAATTGTTGAAGCACCCCGCTGGATCTGACCGCTTGCGTCTTACGCACCCCGCGGGATCGCACCGCTTCTCTTCTGCCATCTGCATAAGTCCTTTAAGCCAAAATCTCTGTATTCTATGTTAATGAAAAGCGCTATAATAGCCAACGGCTGGAAATCAGGAGTTGGGTAAGCAAATATTTATCCAATTAGTATGGATGCTGTATTTCTATTTCTACTATTAGACATCTCCAGAAAAGAGGGAACAGGGAACACTTAACTGGGAACAGGGGGGAGTAATTGATAATTTATCGATAAGAATTGATTTTATTTTTCATTTTTGGAGATGTCTATTTATCTGTCTCGCTCTTCACCTGCTGTAATATTTTCCTCATCTGTTTTATCTGCCTGAGCAATAACTTCCCATGGCCTTTGTCGATCCAATTTTAATTGTTCTTGAGCAGTGAAATTACTCGTAATTGCTGGAATCATATTGAGTCCTGTTAATACAGAACTGACAAGAATGATTGAAACTATGTATTTAGACATTATTTAAAGATTGGTAACAGCGTGTATTCTCTTATTCACAATTCGTATTGAGAATCCGGAAATATACACATTTAGATGTTTGACATTGCTAAACCCCGTTTTCTTACACAAGATGACAAATGGAAAACGCTGAGGGTTTGCGCGCCGAAAACTCACTCATACCAAATCCCCATTGGTAAGAGGGTATTCAAAAAAGTTGAAGCTTTGCTGTACATGGAATTTGGGGATGGGACAAGCACCCTTTAATAACTGGATTTAGTATCAGAGATTACTTTTGATTTTTGCATGAGTGACTTTTGACTTGCACGTAGCGCTATATTAGGAGGGCCATCTACATCAAATCGTTTGGATAAATATTTGCGACAAATTTTTTTCTCTATTCCCTATTCCCTATTCCCTGTTGCTTTTTGCCTATCAACACAGCGCGTGTAACATTTTTGTATCGGTAGTCCTAAAATATGTAAGGATATTAGCTGGTACATTCCTTTCATTCTCAGGAGATAAGCTGCATCAAAGATTATGCTGGGAGACTTCTATTGGAAACCTGTTAATATCATGCCTCCTTAATTAGTGATAGAACTCCGTTCCGCTTACGCGTTTCATATCGCGCAGCGAAAGCGTTAACGAAGTTGTGCGCCAGCTAAACAAAAAAAACTTTCTCCTCCCTGTTCCCTGTTTCCTATTCCCTGTTTCCTATGGCCATTTATTTATAACTATTCACCTGGACATGATATAACTTCAGTTAGGGGCAGAAAAAAGCTCCTTTGTTTTAACAAGCGTCAAGTTGATTAGCTAGCTATACTTTGTAATTATCGCCTTTTAGAGATAGCAGTGCTATATTTGTAGTGAATGCCTTGAGGAAGTTCCTAAAATTTAAAGTTGAATCTTGCTAATGGCAATATTTCCACTAAAGCAAACATCTACATCTGTTCCTGGAGCGCGATCGCGTTCTTCATATTTCCCTGCATAATAAAAATCTTCTCCTTCCTGATGATAAGCTACTGGCAATGGTTGGGTAGATGGTACGCAAAATACCATTTTTGGGTCTGGTGCTTCCGGTTCTAAATGGGGAAAATTTACATTCCAAAAAGCTCCTGGTTCAATGGAGCGGTTGAGTAAATCTGTTAATACTATTTTGGCCAAACGAGTTACTCTTGGCCAGTTCACAGTTTTTTTTCCTTGACGATATTGAGACAGGGCGATTCCTGGGATTCTATGAAATGCTGCTTCCCTTACTGCTGCTACTGTTCCAGATATGTAGATATCTACACCCATGTTACCTCCTGAGTTAATACCTGACAGCACCCATTTGACATTTTTACTTATGTGTGTTAACGCGATTCTAGTACAATCTGCTGGTGTACCTGCGATCGCATACTCAACCTCAGACAAACGTCGCATATTAATTGGCCCGTTAGTAGTAACTTGATGCCCACAACCAGAGAATTGTCCCTGGGGAGCAACTATAATATTTTCGTCGAAAGATGGTAGAGGTAGATCGGTATTATTCACAACTTCCCAAAGTGCTTTAATACCTGGAGCATTAATTCCATCATCATTAGTTAGAATAAATGTCATATTTCTTAATAATTTTAACTAGGCTAACATATATAACATAAAAAAAGATATATTTCTGTACTATATAATACATCTTTTTCGATATCAAAAGTAATATTAATCGAATAATATTTATTGCCTGAAAAGCTGAACTGATATTAATTGCAGACAATTTTATTAAAAAAAAAGTAACGAGAGGAGAATCAATCTATGTTAAGTCGATTATATGAAAAATAGTATTATGTTAAACTATTCATAAACTAAAGATAAAGAGTGAAAAATCAATGTATGTCACTACCTGCAGTTTTACACCCTGATATAGTTGAGTTTCTCCGAAAAGACGTAGAAAGTAATTTGCAAAAGAAAGTATGGGAATGTATTCAAAGACTGAAACAGCAAAAATTTAATAGTGGATTGCGGGTAAAAAAACTAAAAGGAATAAACAAAAGAGTATGGGAAGCTAGAATTAATAGTGCTAGTCGCTTAATTTTTACCTACGATAAATCACAGCGACCAGAAACAGGAAAAGCGCAAGTTTATCTAGCGATTCAAGATATTTGTGTAGACCATGATGATGTATCCCGACGTGCTAAAGCAAGGCAAAAAAGCCCTGATTCTGAATGGTTAGAGACGGCAGAATTTGAAGTCATTGTAGAAACCAGAAATTTCAAAATTTCTGATAATAATACAGATAAAAATATATCATATTCATCAGTAGAAAAAGCAAATATTGAAGTAGTAAAAGCTTTGGATTTGGAAACCAACTCAGATTTAACAGATGACGAATTGTTAGGAAATATTCAGTGGCGAGTATTAGAGTCAGAAACAGAATGGCAAAAAGCGATTATTGAGCAAAATACGGATTTACCCTTAAAGCTGACTCCAGAAGAATATAAATTGGCTAAACTGTCAGGAAATCTATTACTAAATGGCAGTGCTGGTACAGGAAAAACTACAGTAGCATTATATAGAATGCTCCAAAAAAAACAGTATAGTAATTTAGAAAAACGTTTATATATTGCTTATAATGATTTGCTAGTTAATAATGCTGAAGAACAATTTTATAAAATAGTCACTACCAATCGCCAATTAGAAAGAGAATCAAATAATTCAAATAACCAAGTAATTTTTGAGTTTAAAAATCTCCATAAACTATGTTTAGAAATTCTCAAAAATCATCAAAAAATATATTATCCGCAAGATGAAGTAAACTATCAAGTTTTTTCAGAAATGTACAAAGCACATCCAGGGAAAAAACAATATCCAACAACTTTAGTATGGGAAGAAATTAGAGGTATAATTAAAGGCAAACAGCTAGCAAATACAGAAGATATTTTATCTGAGAAAGAATATGAAAAAATAAGTAAAAATAGCATTATGTTAATGCCTAATAAATATCGAAGAGAAATATATAAAATAGCAGAATGGTATCAAAAAAAGCTCCACAAAGAAAAATTATATGATGAAATAGATTTAGTCAGACAAGTGTTGAAATTGCTGAAAAATAATTCTAGAAAAAAATATGATTTAATTGTTTGTGACGAAGTACAAGACCTGACAGAAATACAACTAGAGTTGTTATTTAATTTAATTGCTCCGAGTGGAAATTTATTTTTTGCTGGAGATTCTTATCAAATGATTAGTCCTAGTGGTTTTCGCTGGGAAACACTAAAAGATAAATTTTATCCCCATAGAAAAGTAGATCAACAAACTTTGAAATTTAACTTCCGCAGTGTAGGAAGCTTGGTGAAATTAGCGAATCAACTGCTAAAATTGCGTTCTCGATACTTAGCAGAATCTACAGGATATTATTCAAGGACTAATAGTATTTATGGTCAACTAGCTAGACTAATTTCAGGAGATAATCAAACATTAGTAAAAATCTTAAAGGAAACATCCCTATGTCCTGGTGATGCTATTTTAGTGAGACAAGAATTAGATAAAGAAAAAATTAGAGCCGAATTAAATTCTAGTTTTGTTTTTACAATTGAAGAAATAAAAGGATTAGAATTCGATACAGTTTTTATCGTAGATTTTTTTCAGCCACAAGCAAAACTTTGGAGTAAAGCAATACGAGGTGGGGTACTAAAAGAAAAAGAAAAACCACAACTACAACTAGAATTAAACTTACTTTATGTAGCAATTACCCGTGCCAGTAGAATCTTAAATATTTGGGAATCAACGCCCAGTCAGCTTTGGCAAGAACCAGAATTAACAGGTTTATTTCAGTCAATAATTCCCGAATTAGTAAGAAGCGATCGTATAGAACCTAGCCCAGAAACATGGCGTAAACAAGGACAATATTATCTAAAAGCTGAGTTTTATCAACAAGCACAAGAATGCTTTATTAAATCTGGCGATGTAATTTTAGAGAAACAAGCTCAAGGCAAATTATTAATTCAAAAACAAGCTTATAATGAAGCAGCAGAAATTTTTGTTGAATTAAAAGAATGGCAAGATGCAGCACTGTTATTTGAAAAAGTAGAAAAATGGCAACAAGCAGCAAAATATTGGGCAAAGATTGGAGAATATAATAAGCAAAAAATTTGTGAAGCTTCTCAACTAGAAGCAAGCCAAAAATGGTCAGAAGCAGCTAAAAAATGGGAAGAAATTGCAGATTTTGCTAATGCTAAACGGTGCTGGATGAATATTCCTGAAAAAAAAGCAGAATACCGCGCCATTGAATTTGAAAACAAGAAACAATGGCTGAAAGCAGCTACTGAATACGACTTAGCAAGAATGCCTCAGAAAGCAGCATTTTGCAGAGCTAGAGAATTTGAAAAGAAAAAAAAATGGGAAGAGTCTATTACCCAATATGAAATAGCTGGTATGGTGGAAAAAGCTGAAAAATGTCGCCAGCAAGGAGCAGATGCACTGCATCACCGAGGATTAATCAAACTACAAAAAAGAGATAATACTGGCGCTTTAGAAGACTATAATCTAGCTATACTTCTAGAGCCGAATAATCATCAATTTTATCATAATAGAGGCATTGCAATTGCCCAAATGGGAAACTTAAAAGAAGCTATAGAAAATTTCCAAAAAGCATTAGAACTCGATCCAAAAGACCTTCAAACCTATCATAATTTAGGAGCAGTTTATGTAGAATTAGGAGAATTCAATCAGGCTATAGAGCTTTTTTCTCAAGCTCTAAAATTAAATGTTCAAGATTCTCAAATCTACCAAAACTTAGGAGTAGTTCGTTTTAAAGCAGGAGATCGGCAAGGAGCTATAGCAGATTATAATCAAGCCATAAAACTTAATCCCAATAAAGCAGAAGCTTACTATAATCGGGGTATTGCTCATCGTTTCTTTGGAAATAACCAAGATGCAATTAATGACTTTACAAAAGTATTACAACTCAATCCTAAAGTTGTAGATGCTTATACCCAGCGAGGTATTATCAGGTTTGAGATGAAAGATATAGAAGGAGCGACTGCCGACTTCAATGAAGCTATAAAACTTAATCCTAAACATCCTGAAGCTATCTACAACCGAGCTGTAATTCGTCGTCTGAGTAAAGATAACCAAGGTTCACTAGCTGATTTTAATCAAGTCATAAAGATTCATTCTAACTATATGGATGCTTACATAAAACGAGGTATAGTTCGTTTCGATCTTGGAGATCATCGGGGCGCCCTAGAAGACTTAGACCACGCAGTACAACTTCAACCCCAAAATGCAGACGCTTATTACCACCGAGGTAATACTAAACGCAGTCTGGGAGATTTTTCTGGTGCGATAGTTGATTTTGAGAATGCTATAAATTGTAACCCTCAATATCATCAAGCTTATAACGATATGGGTATTGTGCGCCTAAGAACAGGAGATATTCCAGGCGCAATGAAAAACTTTGAAACAGCTATACAAATCAAGCCTAAGTATGCTGAAGGTCATAACAACCGAGGTTTTACGAAATTTAGACTAGGGGATATTTCAGGAGCAATGAAAGACTTTGAAACAGCTATAGAAATTAATCCCAACTACGCCGAAGCATATAATAATCTGGGAAATTCTCGCTTTCAAACAGGAGACTTTCAGGCAGCAATGAGTGACTTTGGCCAAACTCTACGCATTCATCCCAAATACGTTCCTGCTTATAATAATAGAGGTTTAGCGCGTTTGAAATTAGGAGATTTTTCTGGAGCGATCGCTGATTGCCATGAAGCGCTAAAAATTAATCCTAACTATGCTTTAGCTCACTATAATTTAGGTTTAATTCACACTGAGATGGGACATTTAGAGGAAGCTATTGTAGACTACAACGAAGTATTACAACTGTATCCGAGAAAAATTGACGCTTATATCAACCGAGGGCTAATTTATCTGAAGTTAAAAAACTATACCCAAGCTATTAAGGATCAAACAAGTGCTTTGAGTATTAATCCTAATCTTCCTCACGTTTATTCTTTTCGTAGCGAAGGATATATTAAATTAGGAAAATTAAAAGCAGCTCTTGATGATTTACACAAAGCAGCAGAAATTTATCAGCAACAAGGAAAGCAAGAAGAATACAAAAAGGTTATGAATGTAATTGAGAAGATAGAAAAAGAATAGGAATCAGGAGTCACAAGTCAGGAGGAATAAAAATACAAATGGAGACAAATGATGGATGTTTCTGAATTGTACTCTCGCTATGCAGCAGGAGAAAGAGATTTCTCCAGATATGAAGTAAACTAGAATTTGTGGAAGCCCAATCAATAAGCCCAGTCAACCCCATGAATGAATGCCTATCCCCAAAGCTCAATCCATAATCCTGTCGCCAAGACAGAAAAACCTACTGCAAGTTCTAGCCAGTCAGACCACCAATTCCTATCGCCTGGTCAGAAGGGTAAAACTCATCCTAGCTGCGGCCTCTGGAACCAACAATACGGCGATCAGTGAACAACTACAACTACATCGAAGGCAAGTGAGGCAGTGGCGAAAAAGGTGGTTGGAGGCTTCTGAACAACTTGCAATTGCTGAAACTCAACTCTTTAGCGACAAGAAGTTAAGGAAACTGATAGAAGACATTCTCAGTGATGCTCCCCGACCAGGAACAACCAAATTTTTCGACCAGGAGCAAGTGGTCCAAATCGTAGCAATGGCCTGTGAAGACCCAAAACAATCTCAAAGACCAGTGAGCCATTGGACTCCAAGGGAGCTAGCAGAAGAAGCCATAGATAGAAGGATTGTGGAGAAGATTTCACCCCGCAGTGTGGGGCGTTTTTTAAAAGGAAGCGACTCTACAACCTCATCGTCATCGTTACTGGTTAAACTCTAATCCCTCTGACCCAGTAGCTTTTCGCGACCAGGTTAAATCTATCTGTCAGTTATATCTGTCGGCCCAAGAATTACTCGAAAAAGGAATTCATCTGATTAGTACCGATGAAATGACGAGTATCCAAGCTAATGAGAGAATTTGCCCCACTCAACCAATAGAGCTAGGACGAGTCGAACGCAATGAGTTTGAGTACATTCGCCATGGCACTCAATGTCTACTGGCCAACTGGCATATTGCCAAAGGACAAATCATTACCCCTTCAATTAAGGCCACCCGCACAGAAGTTGATTTTCTGCAACACATTGAACAGACTATCGATACTGATTCTGATGGAGGATGGATTTTTCTTGTAGATCAACTCAATACTCATAAATCTGAATCATTAGTCCGTCTTGTGGCTCAACGTTGTGGTATTCAGACTGATTTGGGGGTGAAACAGAAATCAGGTATTCTCCAGTCTATGGTAACTCGTGCTGCTTTTTTGTCTGACGAGTCTCACAGGATTCGCTTTGTTTATATCCCTAAACATACTTCTTGGCTGAATCAAATTGAGTGTTGGTTCTCTATTTTGGCCAGGCGTTTACTCCGGCGTAGTAGTTTCTCTTCCACTTCAGACCTCAAGCAGAAGATACTGAATTTTATTGACTATTTCAACTGTACTCTAGCCACACCTTTTGTCTGGAAATTTCAGGGGTTTTCAGAGGATGATTAACCAGATTCAGATTTATGCTCATACTGGCTCAAGCATCAAACTCTATGCTCATCATTTTTAGCTTGGCTATTGACCATTTATTTTTTGAGCGCGATCGCACCTCCCTCGTATTCTATCTCAGGAAGAAGGCATTGCTCCTACTGGTCACTTATTTCTGCCATCCTGCACTAGATAAGTTTTTCGCGTAGAGTGTGAGTAATATTTCTGTTTACGGAATAATAC
>NZ_JBNHEP010000024.1:0-3732 GCF_050015995.1 Dapis brunnea BLCC-M229
TTTCTCCAACCTACCAAAATTTTCAGACTTTGAGAGACTTTTTCCCTCTTAGACTAAAACTAAGACGTTATAGTTTTTGAGCGGAGGACACGAACAGCCAAAAATTCTCAACCTGACTATTTCTGTAATTCTCAGAGATTTTTCTCCAACCTACCAAAATTTTCAGACTTTGAGAGACTTTTTCCCTCTTAGACTGAAACTAAGACGTTATAGTTTTTGAGCGGAGGACACGAACAGCCAAAAATTCTCAACCTGACTATTTCTGTAATTCTCAGAGATTTTTCTCCAACCTACCAAAATTTTCAGACTTTGAGAGACTTTTTCCCTCTTAGACTAAAACTAAGACGTTATAGTTTTTGAGCGGAGGACACGAACAGCCAAAACTTCTCAACCTGACTATTTCTGTAATTCTCAGAGATTTTTCTCCAAACTACCAAAATTTTCAGATGCCTGACCCCTAGTAATATATAGCAATGAGCGCTCAGGTATTTACAAGGCCCAGCTCAAAGTGCATTCTAGAAAAGGCCTACAAAAAATAATGTGTAAATATGCCAGCGCACATTGCTATACATACTGTCTTCGAGTAAGTGGTGAGTGAAAATATTTTTTCAACCACCTACCACCCACAAACTAACTCAAACCTCAAGCTTTCTTTTGTAAATTAATAGAAAACTTCTGTTTCTCAGGTAACTCCGTGTATTCCGAAACTATCCTGCGGAACTCATCACCCTCAATAGTCTCCTTTTCTATCAATAAATCTACCAATCTATCCATCAAAACACGATTTTCTCTAATAATTCGCCGAGCTTCCTCATAACAATGAACAGCCATTGCTCGTACTTGATGGTCAATTTTAGTAGCAACTTCCTCAGAATATTCAGACTGCTGCGACTGCCAACCTCGCCCCAAAAAAACCTCCCCACTTGGATTTTCCAAAGCCAAAGGTCCTAAGTCAGACATTCCATAGCGAGTTACCATCTCACGAGCTAAATTTGCCACACTCCTAATATCGTTGCTAGCTCCCACAGTAACTTCCGCCGAGCCAAAAATCTCCTCCTCGGCAGCACGTCCACCCAGAGAAATTGTAATCCGGTCTATTAACCAACCACGGGTATACATCCCACTATCAATCATTCCCTCATCCATAATTGGTTGAGCAAAACCACCTACTCCACCAGAACGAGGAATAATAGTTACTTTATTAAGAGGGTCAGAATTTTTTAGCAGAGTCATCAATAAAGCGTGACCTAACTCATGGTAGGCAATTAAGCGTTTTTTCTTACTATCTAATAATGGAGTGAGACTCAAACCAATAGTCACTCGGTCAATAGCATCATCAATTTCTGAAGGTGTAATTCCTTCTTTGCGTCGTCTAGCAGTCAAAATAGCTGCTTCATTCAACATATTAGCCAAGTCCGCTCCCGAAAAACCAGGTGTCCGTCGAGCGATCGCCTCTAAAGAGACCTCTGAAGTTAATTTCTTATTCCGAGCATGAACTTCCAAAATTCCCAAACGTCCTTTATAAGTAGGTAAGTCTACAGTCACCTGTCTATCAAACCGACCCGGACGTAATAAAGCTGCATCCAAAACATCTGGACGGTTAGTCGCCGCAATAATAATAATCCCTGTATTTCCTTCAAACCCATCCATTTCAGTCAGTAGTTGGTTAAGAGTTTGTTCCCGTTCATCATTACCCCCACCAATACCAGCACCTCTTTGTCTACCTACCGCATCTATTTCATCTATAAATATGATGCAAGGAGCATTTTCCTTAGCCTTTCTAAACAAGTCTCTTACGCGAGAAGCTCCCACACCCACAAACATTTCCACAAATTCTGAACCAGAAATACTAAAAAAAGGAACCCCTGCTTCACCAGCGATCGCCTTTGCTAATAGAGTCTTACCTGTTCCTGGCGGTCCTACCAAAAGAACACCTTTAGGAATTTTCGCCCCAATAGCTGTAAACTTCTCTGGTTTTTTCAAGAAACTGACTACTTCCTGGAGTTCTTCTTTTGCTTCTTCGATACCTGCCACATCATCAAATAATACCCCTGTCTTGGCTTCCATCTGAAAACGTGCCCTGGACTTACCAAAGTTTAAAGCATTTCCTTGGGACTGACTAGAGCGACGCAAAATTGTCAGTAGTACAAAAATGACCACAAAAATGATCAGGATATTAAATATAATCCCCATAGCAACGCTATTGTCAGGAGAGCGCTTCAGCTCAAAGTTAATTTTTTGAGCACGAACTCGATCGAGTAGTTCCGGGTTATACTCAAACATATTAACTGTGTACATTGGCTCATCGCTCTTTTGCCCTTTTAGGCTAACTTTAGCAATTCCTTGAGAGGGATAGGCATCTATTTCTGTTACTTCTCCAGCTTTAATTTTCTCTAATAGTTCACTATAGCTAAGATTTTTTTGCGTACTATTAGCAAAAGCTGGAGTTCCTAATAATACTCCTGGAACTATTATGCCTGTAGCCAAAATTTTCCATATCAGTTTTCTACTTAAATTTTTACCACGAATTTTACCAAAAATAGTTTTGGTCTTTTGGGTATTTAATGTAACTCTAGGTAATGATGAGTCATGGTGATTAATTCCCTTGAGTACATCAGTTTTAATTTGTTGCCAAAAATTTTTCATTATCTTGAATTGTGGCCTTTTGTCTAGATTCAGGATATAAGCCTAATATATTTATAAATAGCGTATTTTAGAATTGAGGTTTGTTTATTTGTTTTGCTATTTTAAATTGTACTTATTACGACTGTAACTGAGAAAATATATTTTAGTTTAAATGCAATGGTAAAAATTGTCGGAATTGGTGGTAGTTTAAGGTCTAGTTCCTATAGTCAGCAAGCTTTAGAAATAGTAGCTGAAAGATTAGAAGCGATAGGTGCTGAAGTAGAAATATTGGATTTACGGACTCTCAAACTCCCCTTTTGTAATGGTGAGAATGAGTATCGAGAATATCCAGATGTCGAAAAAATGCGGGAAACTGTTAAGCAAGCTGATGGTCTGATTTTATCTACTCCAGAATATCATGGCAGTGTCAGTGGTGTGTTGAAAAATGCTCTTGATTTAATGAGCTTTGAGCATTTAGATGGAAAAGTAGCAGGTTTTATTAGTGTTTTAGGAGGTCAATCAAATAGTAATACACTAAATCATTTACGATTAATTCTACGATGGGTTCATGCTTGGGTAATTCCAGAGCAAATTGCTATTGGTCAGGCTTGGAAAGCTTTTTCTGATGACGGTAAAATATTGGATGAAAAATTATTAGAACGTTTTGATAAATTCGCTCAAAGTTTAGTAGAAAATACTCGAAAAATTCGAGGTTGTAGTTAACTTTAGTAATGTCAAAATACTGAACAAATTCTGAACAGTTAAAACAAATTTAAACTGGGTTTTATTCAGTTAATTTAACTATCAAGCTTGATGATTATTTTTCATTAAGTATTTAGCCGTTAGCTTTTATCTGTCAGTATAGATTACACAGGTGAGGTACAAATTAACATTAAAATCTATGCAGTGCGGGTATCTTTCCCGCTATCTCCTGACTGAGATAAAATTCGCTACAATTACTAAGTCTTTTCTTGAAAGAAGAAACTCTTATATCAAATTCGGTTGAATACTTATTTTATATAGTTGAGGGACTAGGGTAGCAGGATAAATTAAAGCACAGTATAAAATTATAAACCTGTATTAGATATCTTGAATAATAAAAAATAA
>NZ_JBNHEP010000025.1:0-24502 GCF_050015995.1 Dapis brunnea BLCC-M229
GATTAACTTAACGCCGAACCCGCCCCGACAATTGCAACATTTTAGGTTTGTCGCTTTACTAAGATAATCAAATTTTTAATTATCAAAATAATTGGATCTAGAGCCACATTATCAAAACAACTTTTAACTTCTTAATTCTCACTTTTGAATTTTGACTTTTTACTTTTGAATTAATTAACGAAAGAGCGGGTTTATAAGATAATTTATAACCTGATTAACTTAACGCCGAACCCGCCCCGACAATTGCAACATTTTAGGTTTGTCGCTTTACTAAGATAATCAAATTTTTAATTATCAAAATAATTGGATCTAGAGCCACATTATCAAAACAACTTTTAACTTCTTAATTCTCACTTTTGAATTTTGACTTTTTACTTTTGAATTAATTAACGAAAGAGCGGGTTTATAAGATAATTTATAACCTGATTAACTTAACGCCGAACCCGCCCCGACAATTGCAACATTTTAGGTTTGTCGCTTTACTACTGCTATGTCAAGACTAAAATTGTGGGTTAGGAGCGAGCAACCTTGGAGACCTCTCCCCCAACCCCTCTCCTTGTAGGAGAGGGGTGAGTTACCCCCCCTTCCCTTGCAGGGAAGGGGGTTGGGGGGTTAGGTTTTTTAACCCACATTTTCAAGCTTGACACGACACTACGATAATCAACTTTTCAATTATCAAAATAATTTTGTCTAAAGCCACATTACAAAAAAACTTCTAACTTCTGACTTCATTAACGAGAGGCTCTTACTAACAATAATCCTGCCACTCCAAGACCGATAAAATTCGGTAGCCATCCAGCCAAAAAAGGAGTCAAAATTTCTTTTTGCCCCATTGCTCCTGTAATAAATGAAAGTAAATAATAGCCGAAAATAATTATTACACTAATACCAAAGCTAGTACCTCGATTCGCCCTTCTTTGTGGTCTAATTCCTAAAGCTGCTCCTACTAAACCCATTACTAAACACACAAATGGTAAAGCAAATTTTTGTTGAATTCTGACTTGAGTTTTAACAACTTTCCGATAATTTCCACTTAGTCGCATTAAGTCTAAATATTCATAAGATTGAGCAATATTCATTTGTTTGTAAGTACGTCTTTTACCTGCTAAATCTAAAGGAGCACTAGAAAGCTTTAATTTTTGATGGTCAAACTTGACAATATTACGATATGAACCATCTGGAGATACAAGATAAATTGTCCCATTAAATAAGTCCCAAATATTTTCTGCTGAATTCCAAGTTGCTGTTTCGGAGGAAACTATTTGGTCAACTCCATATTGGGAACGGTCCAAAATAGTTACGCCTTTCATATATTTACCATCAAACCTTTCGGCGTAGAATAAGCGGGTGAGTGTATCGTCTAGACTACCGTCTGGTTGCTCGACTTTCCCAAACTCTGGATAGAAAATATTTTTTTCTTTGAAAGGAGGATTGTCTTGCTCTAGAGTTTTTTCTAGGATAAGAGAGCTTTGATAGTTGGCATTAGGTACAATTACTTCATTAAGAGCAAAGCTGAAAGCAGTTACCGTCAGACTTAATATAACCGCAGGTATAACCATTCGATAGACACTAATACCACAGCTACGGAGGGCAACTATCTCACTATTGCCAGACATCTGACTGTAAACCATGAGGGTAGCAAGTACCATTGCCATTGGAAATGCCAAACCAATAAACTCTGGCATTTTGAGTAGAAATACTTGTATGGCAATAGAAACAGGTAGTCCAGATTCTGTCACTTTTCGGACTAACTCAAACATTGCCCCAACTGTTATGCCAATAGATGAAAATAATCCTACACCAAAGAGGAATGGCCCAATTAATTCTGCGGTCATGTAGCGGTCCATGACTGAAATTTTTGGTTCCAATCTTTGGAGGAAAAATAAGGACTTTGAGATACTACGCTCCATATATTTCAGATTTAAGGTCGAGTCTACAATTCAGAATTGAAAGCTAGGTTGGCTTTTAATTCTGCCCTGATGAAATAGATGTTTTTAGGATATTATTCAAGGTTAGCTTAATCTCCATCGTAAAGTTCTAAAACTGAGAAATTGCTGAGAGAAATTTGATTGTGGTTAACTGTATATGGGGATGATTAATATATACTGAAAACTTGTCATTGCGACGATAGGAAGCAATCTCGCACCACCCCTGAGATTGTTTACTTCCACTCCGTTCCAGTCGCAATGACCTACAATAGTTAATATTAGGATTAATATAATGCCTACCAAAGGAGCAATATGCTCCCACTGCCATTTTTCATAATGCAGCACCACGTTTATTCTTGCTCAATAGTATTAGTTTCAAAGTTAACTCCTTCGTATAAAACTTCAATGGCAGAAGTAAATTCAATACTTGATAATGTAATTGACTCTCCTTCTGTATATGCAGAATAATGCCAAATTTTCCCCTCGCCACGTTGATAAATTTCTACAGATATTGATTCTGAGTCTACTAAAACATATTCTTGCAAACTGGGAAACTGACGATAATATTTAAACTTATTGCCGCGATCGTATTTTTCTGTACTGGGAGAAAGAATTTCAATAATTACTGTAGGATGTTTGATAAAGTTCCGGGATTTTAAATCATCAGCATTGCAACTAATCACTATATCGGGATAAAAATAACGACTATTTTTAGCATCCTTAACTTTCACCTCCAACAGATTAATTCGAGAATTTTTTTGATTAACAGAGGGATATAAAGTTCTACATAAATTGAGAACAATATTATTATAAGGAAGACTTTCTCTTGTCATGGGTAAAATTTTTCCATCTACATATTCATGGCGAAATTCCTGTTTAGCTTCCCATTCCAGATATTCTTCAGGAGTCATTTTTTTATAATCTTGGGGTTGAGCAATCATTGTTTTATTCCAGTTAAATTAATTGTTTATATATTATCATTAAATATGCTATAATTGCTATTATTGTTATAATCTCTGTAAACAATTATCAAAAAAAAACATGGCTGAAATTACTATAGATGAAGCAAAATTGAAAGAATTGTTGAAAGTAGCGATTATTGAGTTACTGCAAGAACAAAAAGAGGAATTTTATGAGATTTTAGAAGATATTTTAATAAAAAATGCTATTCAAGAAGGTGAAAATACTGAAACAGTTAGTCGGGAACAAGTCTTCAAAATTCTCAAGAGAAAGCTATGAATGTTGAATTTAGAAAAAGTTTTGAAAAAGATTTACAAAAGATTCTTGATGCTGAGTTATTGACTAGAGTTCAAGAAATTATCGAGCAAGTTGAAAAAGTGGAAAATTTAACGAAAATTAGAAATATCAAAAAGTTAAAAGGTGAGGAAGGATACTATCGGATCAGAGTAGGAGATTATCGATTAGGTATTAAAGTTAATGATGGTATAGTCTCTTTCGTTAGGATACTTCACCGAAAAGAAATTTACAGATATTTTCCTTAGCTTTTCTAGAGCGATCGCTTTCTTCAAAATAGCTCGGTAATTAACAGAATCTATAATTTTTATAGAGGTCTAATACTTATATTTTTCCTATGTTCCTCAACTCGTTTAATTAGTTTTTTCAATTTGCCCCGATTAAATAAGATGTCTTAGAATATTATCTAAATAATTGACTTAATCTGAGTCCAATTTTAGGAGGAAATATGGAACCTATTACTATTTTAACGGCGCTAGCTGCTGTATTGGGGACAAAAGCTTTGGAAAAAACTGGGGAAAATATTGGGCAGGTGGTCTGGGATAAAAGTGCTAAGTTGATGAAATATCTGAAACAAGAATCTCCTGGTGCTATAGCTGCTATTGAACAAGCTTCAGAGCAACCTTTGGATTATGGCCAGGCAGTTTTGGAAATGCAGGAAGCAGCAGAAAATCCTGATGTGGCCCAGACAATACAGGAGTTAGCAGCGGCAGTAGAAGAAAATTCTCATCCAAAATTGACTGAGGTTGTGGCAGAAATTAGAGAAGCGTTAAAGTCTCACAAGTTGAAAAATGGGTGGTGGTGCATAGTAATGGTAAAGGAAGCAACGGGAGTGTTGGGAGATGGGGAGATGGGGAGATGGGGAGATGGGGAGATAGGCAGATAGATGGGGAGAAATTAAAAAATATATATCCTCACCATTACCATGCAGGACTACCTCTTTTTGTACTTAAGTGTGGTACTGAATACATTGTTTGATCTGAATTAAGCGGAAGTTGCGATCGCACAGTAGAGGGCAATTTCTGGGTCAATTTGACATTGATTAGTGGCGATAGTACGACACACTGCTACGCGATCGCAATGCTCTGGATCACAAAAAATGGCCAACCAAGGTAATATTAGGCCAAATTTGGGGTAATATCTGCTCCTTACTCTATAATTCTACACGCTTAGTGAGAATGAAACAGCCTTGCCTTTTCAAGGGGGGCAGGGAGGGATCGAAAATTGTACCTCACTAGCTTGGGAAATGTTATATCAATTATCAATTATCCATTATCCATTATTTACTTTGCTTTCACCAATTCCAC
This sequence comes from Dapis brunnea BLCC-M229, assembly GCF_050015995.1. Classification (NCBI taxonomy): domain Bacteria; kingdom Bacillati; phylum Cyanobacteriota; class Cyanophyceae; order Oscillatoriales; family Microcoleaceae; genus Dapis; species Dapis brunnea. The sequence continues at coordinate 4,490 of NZ_JBNHEP010000025.1, forward strand.
AGGCAAGCGCTTCAACGAAAGTCGCTCATTTTCCACATCCACAAAAATAGTGTCACCATCATTAAATTCACTACGCAAAATACTCTTCGCAATTTGCGTTTCCAACTCTCGCTGAATTGCCCGCTTTAATGGACGAGCGCCATAAACCGGGTCATACCCAACATCTGCCAAAAAGTTAACAGCAGCATCAGCAAGCTTCAATGACATCTTACGTTCAGCTAACCGTTTCTCCAAACGTAAAACCTGCAACTGCACAATTTCTCGTAACTGCTCTTTCTGCAACCCATGGAAAATAATCGTTTCATCAATACGGTTGAGAAATTCTGGACGAAACGCCCCACGCAAAGCTTCCATTACCCGATGCTGCATTTGCTCATAGTCATCAGTAACATCCAAGATATACTGTGAACCGATATTACTTGTCATAATAATCACGCTATTCTTAAAATCAACCGTGTGACCTTGAGCATCAGTAACGCGACCATCATCCAATATTTGCAGCATAATATTAAACACATCCGGGTGCGCTTTCTCTATTTCATCAAACAAAATCACCGTATATGGACGACGACGAATAGCTTCAGTTAACTGACCGCCTTCATCATAACCCACATATCCAGGAGGTGCGCCAATTAAACGAGAGACAGCGTGTTTTTCCATATACTCAGACATATCTATACGCACTATTGCATCCGTGGTATCAAATAGATATGCCGCTAATGCTTTTCCTAATTCTGTTTTCCCCACACCAGTTGGACCCAGGAAAATAAAACTAGCAACTGGACGGTTGGGGTCTGCTAAACCTGCACGCGATCGCTGAATGGCATCAGCAACAGCAGTCACGGCTTCATCCTGACCAATAACTCGTTTATGCAACTCTTCTTCCAGATGCAGCAGTTTTTCTTTTTCCGACTCTACTAATTTACTGATAGGAATACCAGTCCACTTAGAAATAATCTCAGCAATATCAGCTTCGGTAACCTCTTCCCGCAGCAAAGTTTGACCGCTAGTTTGAGTTGCTTCTAGTTTTGCTTCTGCTTCCTCTACCTGTTTTTGCAAGTTAATCAATTTACCGTATTTCAACTCAGCAGCACGGTTGAGGTCATAATTTCGTTCTGCTTGCTGAATCTCAATATTGACTTTATCCATCTCTTCCTTGAAAGTCTGAATTTTGCCAATAATACCTTTTTCTGACTCCCACTGAGCATTAAGAGCGCGTTGCCCTTCTTTCAAGTTTGCTAAATCTTTTTCTAGTCTCTCTAACCTTTCTTTGGAAGCAGCATCACTTTCTTTTTGCAGTGATAATTTCTCCATTTCCAGTTGGAGAATTTTCCGATCAATTTCATCAAGTTCTTCTGGTTTAGAGGTAATTTCCATTTTCAGTTTAGCAGCAGCTTCATCCACCAAGTCGATCGCCTTATCTGGGAGGAAGCGATCGCTAATATATCGAGTAGACAATGTAGCAGCAGCAACTAAAGCACTATCGGAAATTTTTACACCATGATGTACCTCATAGCGTTCTTTGAGACCTCGTAAAATTGAGATAGTATCTGGTACGCTAGGTTGATCGACATAGACTTGTTGGAAACGACGTTCTAAGGCAGCATCTTTTTCGATGTATTTACGGTACTCATCCAGAGTTGTCGCGCCAATACATCTTAATTCTCCTCTAGCTAACATTGGTTTGAGTAAGTTACCTGCATCCATTGAACCTTGGGTTGCACCTGCTCCCACAACCGTGTGAATTTCATCTATAAATAAGATAATTTTACCGTCTGAGTCAGTAACTTCTTTGAGAACAGCTTTCAGACGTTCTTCAAATTCCCCTCTAAATTTAGCACCAGCAATTAAAGCACCCATATCTAGGGCGATGAGTTGGCGCTCTTTCAAAGACTGTGGAACATCTCCAGCGACGATCCGTTGTGCTAAACCTTCAGCGATCGCCGTTTTCCCAACTCCAGGTTCACCTATTAATACTGGATTATTTTTAGTACGACGACTGAGTATTTGAATAGTGCGTCGAATTTCGTCATCGCGCCCAATAACGGGGTCAAGTTTTCCTTCACGAGCAAATTCCGTGAGGTCGCGACCGTATTTTTCCAGCGCTTCATATTTACCTTCAGGATTTTTATCTGTTACTTTGTTATTACCTCTAACTTGGGAAATTATTTCTTTGAGCTTTGCTTCATCTAGTTTGAATTCTTTATAAAGATTTTTGCCAAAGCGATCGTCTTTTAGGTAGGCAAGTATCAGATGTTCGATAGAGATGTATTCGTCTGTGTATTCTTGGCGATATTTTTCAGCATTATCTAATAAAGTATCCAGACTACGACCTAAGTAAATATTATTGGGAGTATTTTTGACTTTTGCTTGACGGTTAATAAAGGTATCTGTATATTCTTGTACTTTAGAAATTGAAACCCCTGCTTTATTAAATAGACTTGTTGCCAGTCCATTTTGTTCTAACAAAGCTTTCATTAGGTGTTCGCTTTCAATTTGTTGATTTTGAGAAGTTTTAGCAATGTCAGGAGTACGAGATATTGCTTCCCAAGCTTTTTCTGTAAATTGGTTAGGATTATTTGGCTGCATAATTTTTTTGTTTTCTTTATTTTTTGTCTATATGTTTTTATTTAATTTTAACTTGTAGCTCTTGCAAAAGTTTTAATTAATAAATTCAAGATCTGAAATTAACAATTCCCTATTCCCTATATAATTACCCTTTCTGGAAACCAAACAGTAAATGTCGAACCTTTTCCAGACTTACTTTTTACAGCAATTTCCGCACCCATTCTCTCACATAAACGTTGACATATTGCTAATCCTAAGCCAGTACCACCATATCTACGAGTAGTAGAAGCATCTGCTTGAGTAAAAGGTTTAAATATATGTTTTAACTGTTCTTCTGTCATACCAATACCAGTATCAATTACCCGAAAAACTATATAATTTTGTTCATTATTTAATAATCCTGAATTTTGATTTTGATGATTTTTGGATTTGCTATTTTTGACTTTTTCGACACTGAGTGTAATTACACCATCTGCTGTAAATTTAGCTGCATTACCCAGTAAATTTATCAGTACCTGTCTCACTTTTGGCATATCTGCATACATATTACCTAGATTTTTTCCTAAAACTAATTTGAATTTATTGCGGTTTTTTTCAGTAAGATTTTTGGCTGTACCAACCACATCTTCAACTAGCTTTTTAACCTCAATACTTTCTAAATAAAGTGTAACTTGACCTGCTTCTATTTTAGAAATATCTAAGATATCACTAATCATTTCTAGGAGGTGTGTACCTGCTAGCTTAATTCTTTCTAGATCGGAGACAAAATCTTCATATCCTGCTTCCACAGCATCTTCATAAAGAAGATCGCTATAACCAATAATTGCATTTAGGGGTGTACGTAGTTCGTGACTCATAGTAGCTAGAAAAGCACTTTTAGAACGGTTTGCTGCTTCTGCTTTAAGTTTAGCTTCCTGCAGTTTGTCTGTGTATTCTGCTACCTTACCAATTAACTCATTCAGAGATACTGTTAATTCTCCTATTTCATCATCTGTGGTTACAGGAAGTTGGAGTTCAAAGTTAGCTTCTTCTGTAACTTGTTCGGCAACTTTGGTTATTACTTTTAAGGGACTTGCGATTGACTTACTAGTATGGATAGCTATCATTACTCCGGTTATTACTGACAGTAGTAGGCTACCTATTAATATTTGTATTCCTAATTCTTCTACTTTTTGGTAATCTTTAAATCCTTGTTCTACTCTCTGATGAGCTACTATAGCTAATTGTTCTGAATCTTGTGATAACTTTTCTAGTTTTATAGCAATTTCACTATTAGTAATTTTACTCAGTGATGGAAGTGATGAAGTTTCTACTTTTGTTTGAGGTGGTATCTGTTTAATTTCTTGAATTAAACTTTCTAATTGCTGAACATGAACTTCTAGGGGATTAACATAGGTTTGGATAAATTCTTGAAGCTGAACATAATCTGTGTTTTTATTTGCACTTTTATCCCCAATTTCTAGGATTGATTCTAGTTGTTTAACAATTGTATTAACTTCATAAAAACTTGATAATTTTAGGGATATTTTTTTTTCTAAAATTGCCCGGTTATTGATTAAGCTAGGCAACTCTTTTTGCAGGATACTAACTTTTAATACTTTTTTTGTAAGATTTGTCAGTAAGTCTACTTGTTCTTGAGCTTGTTCTATCTTTTCTCTAATTTGATGTTTATAATTTAACTCTAATATTCGGCCTGTCAAAACTCCTAAAGTCGCAATACTGATTGCCAGAGCATAGCCAAATCCTATTTTTTTTCTGATTCCTATGCTACTCAGCAAATGTTTTGATCCGGTTTTTTGCCGGAGCATAGACTGTTTTCTTGATATGGAAGTTAATGACATCTGCTCTGGTATTCCTTGGCCCTAATCATATAGGTATATTTTATTCTAATCTAATATTCAAAACGGCCTTATTCGTAGAAATTATTTGATTACTTCCAAAGGTTAATACTGATAGACCATAATTTTTTTCTTTACCATGAGATGCACTTTTTTGCAAGAAATTTACTACTCTAGTTTTCAGGAGTAAGTATCAATCCCTCAACCCTGGATAATTGTAGAAAAAAAATCACTTTCTAATGAAATTTTTTTGTTGTCATACCACCCAGAGATATTTTAACTATCTAGAATATATGAATATATAATGAGAAGCTGTTAACTTCATTTAACTATGAAGCTAATGGCTAAGGGCTGAGGGCTGAATTCTGAATTTGATTATCTCAACCTTGGTTGAAGACCCCCGCTATCCATCCCCCCTAACCCCACGAGTGAAAGCTATCCCTGATAAGGAACTCCTAAAATCCTTTGATGATAGGGAGATGGGGAGGTGGGGGGAGTTTAGCCTCTAATTAAATACGTTTACTCTCCCCAAATATTCCTTGAATGTTAATAAACATAACCTTTTTCTAATGTCTAAGTTTTATGTTAAGAAATATGTTTATAAAGCATAGCTTTGAAAGGGAGGGAGGGGAGCGACGCAATTGGAAAACCACAACATTGATTGGTTTTCCCAATAGTGTGCTATAGTAGTTAAATTAAGGCTGCTGGGCTAGCATTGTAAGTTTGTAGAGCGACCTTAAGAGCAAAAAGAGGCTTGCAAGGGAGGCAGATGCTGTGTTTCGCAGATCGAATTGAATTGCGCATCCTCTGCAATAGGCAACACAAAGCCCTAATCAGCGATGATTAGGAATAGTTTTGTCCCAGGGGCGCAAGGTTGGAATGATGTCAATGGTAAATGATAATCACCTTTTTGAGAGCTAGATATTCGGTATAATAATTTTAGTTTGAGTTAGATTAAAGTTAATTTAGCATTTTTACATAAATAATTCTTTTTCCTGAACTAATTTTTTGTTGATTTTTGGCAAAACTTAAATAGATATAATTCCTCTGGTAGTTCAGATGCTACATCCAGCTCAACACTTTTAGGCACAAATAAAACCATACCAAATTCACATTTTTCAGTTACACATTTATCTGGTCGTGCAGTGATTCGATAATCACTATTTTCAGTGGGAGTAAAAGAAATTACTGGAATGCCATCTTCTTTTTCATGATTGGCTATTTTTTCACCTTGTTCATTTTTAAGGGTTAAATTTAAGTCAGTACAATTATCATCACATACTCCAAGAATAGTATAAGATACATCAGAAGATAATTTGGCTGTAAATGGTACTTCTACTCTCTCTTTAACCTTTCCAATTAGTGGCCAAAATACTAATTTTTTACCAGCTTTTTCTTGTACCTCTACTGCCTCTTTCAATTTACAGATTACTTGTTCTTGTTCGAGACTAAGTTCTATGCTGGCAGCAGTTGCCACAATTGCACCACCTAATATCAAACCAATTCCACCTAAAACTAATTTTTTGGTATCCATTGATTTACCCAAGGAAAAATTTTTAGTCAACTACAGTCAGGAGTCTAACATAACAATAGGGAATAGGGAATAGGGAGTATGGAGAGAGGGAGGAGTTTGGGGAGTGTGGGGAGAGGGAGGAGATAACCAACAATTAATTATTAATTATTAGACATCTCCAAAAATAAAAAGTAAAGTCAATTATTATCCATAAATTATCAATTACTCCTCCCTATTCCCAGTTCCCAGTTAAGTGTTATCTCTTTTCTGGAGATGTCTATTAATTATTAATTATTAATTATTACCTCTCCTTGAAAACGGATAGGATTGACTAATCATGAAAATTTTTTCTTCTCAAGGGGAGATTGGATATGGCGAGGTTTCCCGCTCTTGCAGATCCGCTCCGCTTTTCATGTTGCAAAGCGAAACGCCATCCCATCCTACGGAATGCTCTGCAAACGACCGTTTGTTTATCCTTTAAAGGAGAGGTTTATAAGTAGATAGGCATAAATAAAGATTAAAATAAAAAATATGAAAAAGAAGCTATAATCGGATTGCCAAGATGTTTTCACTGCGTGTGAATTTTCATTGCTATTGTACCAATAATTCAGCCCACCTACTTAATATTTATCCTGTCAACTGAAGTAAGAAGTACTGATAACTGTTAACTGATAACTCAACAGGCTCTATTTAGTTTCCATCCAATTTTTACCTCCATGAATATCTACTATTAGGGGTACTTTTAAATTTACGGCATTTTCCATTGTAAATTTAATTACTTGTTGCAATTCTTCTGACTCTAATGGTGGTACTTCAAATACTAATTCATCATGTACTTGTAACAATAATTTTGTCTGATAATTTGTCAATATTTTATTCAATTTAATCATAGCTATTTTAATAATATCTGCACTTGAACCTTGAATAGGTGAGTTAGCTGCTGCTCTTAGAATTTGAGCATCATTTTGACTTAGTTTTAATTCTCGTAAATTAATTTCTTTTAGTTGTTTGCCTTTTAAATCCCGGAGAGTTTTAGATTCAAATTCAAAATAACGTCGTCTACCTAATATTGTTTCTACATAACCTTTAGCAATGGCTTGTTTTTTCAGCCTTTCTAAATAGGCAAAGACTTGGGAATATTGTTGTTTATATCTTTCTAAAAATTGTTTACTTTCTTTGACTGTTATTTTGACAGACCTTGCTAATTTTTGCGCTCCCATTCCGTAGATTACGCCAAAGTTTATTGTTTTGCCTACTCGTCTTTCTTCTGGTGAAATTTCTGCTTTTTCAAATAAAAGTTTGGCTGTGACAGTATGTACATCTTGATTATTTTGATAGGCTTCTATTAATACTGGTTCTTGACTTAAATGTGCTAAGATTCTTAATTCAATTTGGGAATAATCTGCTGCGACTAATAACCAATCTTTTTTTGGCAGAAATGCTTGACGAATTTGCCGAGAAAATTCTGTACCTATGGGAATATTTTGTAAGTTTGGTTCGGAGGAGGATAAACGTCCTGTATCTGTTTGAGTTTGATTAAAGTTTGTATGTACTCTTTGAGTGTCTGAACGAACTAACTTCGGTATTGCTTCGACATAAGTGGAAAAGAGTTTGTATAAGGTTCGGTGATTTAATATTTCATCAATGATTGGGTGATGTTCGGGTTCTGTTTGTAATTTTTCTAGGACTACTACATCTGTAGAGTAGCCAGTTTTTAGTCGGCGAGATTTTTTCTTATTTTGATGGAGTATTTCAAACAGGAGTTCGCTTAATTGAGATGGGGAGTTGAGGTTTAATAAGTCTCTAGTTTCTGCTCGATCTATCTGGTTTTCAAGAGTTGCTAAATTTTCTCTTTGGTCTTTTGATAATTTGCTGATGTATGCTTTGAGTATGGGGCTGGATATTGCTTTTTTTAATTCTTGTTGATTGGTAAATGAATTGGGGTCTATCTTATGAATTTCTGTTTGGAGATGTTCTTGTAAAATTCGACTATCTACAGTTTGACAAGCTCTTTTTTCAATTTCCTCTAAATCTTGTTTCAGTTGGATTGAGAATTTTTTGAGATATTCAATATCAATCCTAATTCCCTGAAATTCCATTTTGGCTAAAACAGATTCTAAAGGTTGTTCTACATCTACTAATAATTTGTACAAAGATTTCTCAGGAGGTTGATTTTTATCCCTATCTTTTTGTAATTGACTTGATAATTTTTTCAGAGATTCAATATCAATCTTAATTCCCTGGAATTCCATTTCGGCTAAGACAGCTTCTAAAGGTTGTTCTACATCTACTAATAATTTGTACAAAGATTTCTCAGCAGATTGATTTTTCTGTCCATCTTTTTGTAATTGACTTGATAATTTTTTCAGAGATTCAATATCAATCCTAATTCCCTGAAATTCCATTTCGGCTAAGACAGCTTCTAATGGTTGTTCTAAATCCACTAATAATCTCTGCAAAGATTTCTCAGAAACTTGATTTTTCTGTCCATCTTTTTGTAGTTGAAGTGATAATTTTTTCAGAGATTCAATATCAATCTTAATTCCCTGAAATTCCATTTCTGCTAAAACAGCTTCTAAAGGTTGTTCTACATCCACTAATAATTTGTACAAAGATTTCTCAACAGATTGATTTTTATCGGCTTTTTCTAATTCTGCTCTTAATTTTTCTACTAACTGAAATGTGACAAAAACTTGAGTACCACAATAGTCAGCCACTTTGAGAATATCTAGGTCAGCAATAGTTTGATTTTTAGAGACCACATCGTTATAACTCTGTAAATTTATCCCCTTATTTGTGAGGTATCTAATATATATTTCTTCCAGACTATGTTTTGCTCCAGGATTTAAAACATAACTTGCTAACATTGTGTCAAAAACAACTCCAGCTAGTTTAATTCCTTGACAGCGAAAGACTAATCTATCAAACTTAGCATTCTGAAAAACTTTCGGATGTTCGGCACTTTCCAAAACAGGTTTTAAAGCCTCCAATAATGTAACCTTATCCAAATTTTTACCAATTTTATGTCCGGTAGGAATATAGGCAACATCTTCTATATTTTTTCCCCAACAACAACCTACTCCAACTAACTCTGCATCTCTCGGTTCTAAAGATGTTGTTTCCGTATCCCAAGCAACGGGAGTCTGAGAATTTTTCTGTTCTTTTAAAATATTTACTAACTCCTTTAACTTTTCTCGAGTATCAATAATTTGAGGCTTAATTTCTGATTTTGTTGAAATTTCCTGTTGAGCAACCTTTGTATCTTCTGCGCTGAAAAACCAATCATCACTTCCTACTTCAACTAAACTATTTGTAGATTTTTCTTGCTCCTGACTTTCCGACTCTTCTGACAAAGACTTAATCCCCACCAACCCATTAAACTGCTGTTCTAAATTTGGAATTTGATTCAGGAAATGTTGTAATTCCAGCCTTTGCAAAACAGGTTCAATTTCTGAACGAGAAAATCTTTTTACCTGACAATCTTCTATGTCAATATTTAACGGAACATTTACTTCAATTTTTGCCATAAACTGAGAATGCTCCGCCTCAGCCTTTCCTACTACTAACTTTTTCTGATTTGCACCTTTAATTTTATCCAGAGAAGCATAAATTTCTGCCAAACAACCATATTCATTCAACAACTTAACAGCAGTTTTTTCCCCAATCCCTCTAACGCCAGGAATATTGTCAGACTTATCTCCACAAAGAGCTTTATAATCAACAACTTGATTCGGAAAAATACCCAACTTCTCCTTAACTTCTTCAGAAAAAAATTCTTTAGGTGTACTACCTTTACCCGCAGCTAAATGTAAAACACTAATCCCTTTTTCTACATCTATTAATTGAAATAAATCTTGGTCTCCCGAAAGAATCTTTACCCCAAAGCCAGCAGCACTAGCTTTTTGCGCTAAAGTTCCCAATATATCATCAGCTTCATAACCAGGAGCAGTAATAACTGTTAAATTAAAAGCTCTTAAAAGCTCTTGCAAATTTTCTAAGTCAGTAATTAAATCTTCTGGTGGCTCTGGTCGATCTGCCTTATAATTCTCGTCAGCTTTATGGCGAAATGTAGGTTCTCCTAAATCAAAGGCGATCGCTAAATATTCTGGTTTTTGGGTCTCTATTACTTCTAGTAAAGATTTCAGGAAGCCAAAACAGACGCTTGTGGGAATACCTGTAGAAGTTTTCAAGCCTCCACTACGACTTTTGGCAAAAGCGTAGTAGGAACGAAAGGCGAGAGAATGACCATCAATTAAAAGGGTAGTAGGAGGGTTAGCAGACATTTGACATTGATATTTCTAGATGTTGTTTTATTTTAGCTGCTAGGTAAGAATAGAGATTGGGGTATGTTTATTTTCCAAGGCTGGCTTTTCTATTTGCTGGAAATACTACCTATATATCTAGATTTAGCAATATAGTTTTGTGGTGAGATTTCTTTTTTTTCAATTGAGATTCCTTTGCCAAGTAGTTAGTAGCTCAGGTAAATTCAGGAAATTTTCCCCAGCTTTGCTGTTCCACCCATCGGAAAATATTACCTATATCTATATCTGCAACGTTATAGTTTTTTGGTGAGATTTCTGTTTTTGAATTGAGATTTTTCCGGAAAGCAGGTAGTAGGTCAGGTCTGGTCGGTGAATTTTCAGAAGCTTGCCTTTCTCTCCGGCGAAAAATATTTCCCATATCTATAACGTTATAGTTTTGTGGTGAGATTTCTGTTTTTGAATTGAGATTTTTCCGGAAAGCAGGTAGTAGGTCAGGTCTGGTCGGTGAATTTTCAGAAGCTTGCCTTTCTCTCCGGCGAAAAATATTTCCCATATCTGTAACGTTATAGTTTTTTGTTGAGATTTCTGTTTTTGAATTGAGATTCCTTTGCCAAGTAGTTAGTAGCTCAGGTAAATTCAGGAAATTTTCCCCAGCTTTGCTGTTCCACCCATCGGAAAATATTACCTATATCTATATCTGCAACGTTATAGTTTTTTGGTGAGATTTCTGTTTTTGAATTGAGATTTTTTCAGAAAGTAGTTAGTAGGTCTGGTCTGGTCGCTCAATTTTGAGAAGGTTGACTTTTCCTGGAAGTGGGAAAATATTATCTATATCTGTAACGCTATAGTTTTTTGATGAGATTTCTCCAGGAAGTAGGTAGTAGGTCTGGTCAGGAAAATTTCCCCCAGTTTTGTCTTTCCCTCTAGCGGAAAATCTTTAGCTAATTTCTAGCGCTCAGAAGACTAATATGGCATTTTGGTGACTTTAAAGTCAAAATGGAAGTAATTGTTGATTAGTTTTGATTAGAAAATCATACTAACTCCAAAAAAATAAAACTTTCCCTAATCCCATACCACTAACTACTAAGTATTTTTCTAATGTGGATGAAATAAACCAATACTATAAAATTCTAGAACTTGAACCTGGTGCTTCTCTAGAAGAAGTAAAAGAAGCTTACCGAGATTTAGCTTTTGTCTGGCATCCAGATCGCTTTATCCATAATACTCGTCTACAAGCAAGAGCTACTGTTCGTCTGAAAGAGATTAATGAAGCTTACCGCAAATTGCGGTATTTTTTGAGTAATTCTCAACAGCAAGTTGCTCCAACAAGACCAACTCCCGATCAAACACAACCAACACCACGTCGCCCTCCAACTTCTCCTTACCCTTCCACTCCTCCTCAGTCTTCTCAAAGACCACGAAATTACAACACAGATCGTGGTTTTCAGGAGGTCTATGTTCAGACATCTACTCGTCAGACAAATTCAACAACTTCTGATATTCCTTGGGGTAGCTTGATTAGTACTTTCCTTTTTTATGCTATGACTGCCTGGGTGTTAATTATTTCTAAGGCTCCTGTCTGGAGTTGGGCCGTAGTTGAAGGTGTGGCATGGATGGGAATGACTGTTTTAGCAATTGAGGGGTCAAGTTCCCAGAGGTGTTGGGCGATCGCCATGTTGGGTGCTGGTGGTGGAGCGGGTTGGATAGCTGGAAATTATGTAGGGGGTGTAATAACTGCTTTTGCATGGGGTATGGTGGGGTGTAGTCTGGGGGTAATTAGTGGTACTGAACCAAAGGCAAGAACTGTTGCTGCTGTAGTAACTATTGGTGGAGTAATTGCTTTGGTGGGATTTTTGGCTGGCAATGGGGCAGAAAATATATTGCTGGTTGTAGTGGGTTCAATTGTTTGGGCTGCTGGTGGATTTGTTTTTGGAACAATAGTTGATGCTGTAATTGCTTCAAAGACTGGTACTGGTGTTGGTAGTATGTTGGGCTTTATTTTGGGGTCTTGGGTTGGAGCTTGGTCTGCTGCTTGGAATTCTACTCGGTCTAAGACTGTGGCGATCGCTTTGGTTGGTGCTGGACCTGATATTATTATTGGGTCATGGGTAGTTCTTGGTATTGTGTCTGGAGTAATTGCTCAAATGGTGGCTGGAGAAAAGTTGATAGAGTTGTTTAATGGCTTTTTGACTTTTTTGATTTTGGCTATTATTTCTGGGTTAGGTTTGGGTTTTGGTTGGTGGCTTTCAACGAGTCTAATGTAATTGGAATTTATAATTTATAATTTATAATTTGGAATTTATAATTTGGAATTCATGAAAGTGCTTTTTTGTAATAAGTTCATAAGTAAAATTAATTACACATCCTATTGACTCTCTGTTCTCACACTTCCCACGCTTCCCACGCTTCCCACACACTTTCTCTCAACTCAAATTTTAAATTAACTTTTTTCCTTCTTTTAATAACTGTTCAAATTTGGATTTAGGTAATGGTGCGCTGAATAAATAACCTTGCATTTCGTCACATTTATGTTTCCGAAGAAAGTCTAACTCTGCTTGGGTTTCTACTCCTTCGGCAACTACTCTTAGACTTAAACTATGAGCCATTTGAATAATTGCAATTGTAATTGCTTCTGTTTTGCTATCTGCAGTTATATTACGAATAAAACTTCTGTCTATTTTAATCACATCAAATGGAAATTCTCTGAGATAACTTAAGGATGAATATCCTGTACCAAAATCATCTATTGATATTTTAATTCCAAACTTTTGCCATGACTTCATCATTCTACTTGCAGCTTTTTCATTTTGCATAACTAAGCTTTCTGTGACTTCTAATTCTAGGTAATTAGGTTCTAAGTCTATTTCCTGGACTATTTTAATAATTCGTTCTTGTAAATTTTTCTGAATAAATTGACGTCTAGATAAGTTAACTGCGATTTGGAATGGGAAAAAACCCGCTTCTTGCCAGATTTTTGTTTGATTACAAGCAGTACGCAATACCCATTCTCCTATAGAAATAATCAACCCTGTTTCTTCTGCTAAGGGAATAAATTCTGCTGGTGAAACCAAACCTTTTTCTGGATGATGCCAACGAATTAAAGCCTCTGCTCCAGTAATTTTACCAGTCCTAAGATTAACTTTTGGCTGATAATAAACTTGAAATTCTGAGCGTTTTAAAGCATTACGCAAATTCGTTTCTAAAGCTAGTTGTTCTAGAGAAATCACAACTGCTTCTGACTTATGTAATTGATAATTATTTCCCCCCTTTTGTTGAGCATGATACATTGCTGCATTAGCATTTTTTAGCAGTTCATCAACTTCTATGTCATCTAATGGATAAAATGTAATTCCTATACTGGCAGTTATATAAATTTCATACCCTTCTAAAACCATTGGTTGAGAGATTACATCTAAGATAGATTGAGCTACATCAATAGCATCTTCCTTTTGTTCTACTGGTTTAAGAATCATGGCAAATTCAGCAGCTTCTAAACGAGCTAACATATCAATACCAGTTATCGATTCCTTAAGCCTTTTCGCCATATTACATAGTACCAATTCTCCATTTTTACTCCCCAATGTTACTTTGATTCTATTAATTCGATCTAAACTAATATAAAAGATAGGTATTTTGGGAAAATTTTGATATTTGTGAGATTCATTGACATTACATAAATCTCCTAAACTAGCTTGATTTTTATGGGATAAAATTTCATTTAGTCTGGATCTAAATAAAGAACGATTTGGTAAGAGAGTTATTGGGTCATAGTGATGTCTTTGCAGAGCTATTTCAATTGTTAAATGTAAGTTTCTTTCTTCAAAGGGTTTTACAATATAACCAAAAGGATTTGTTGCTTTTACTCTTTGTAGGGTTTGATTATCGGTGTAAGCTGTCAAAAATATTATGGGTATTTGTAAGCTTGATTGAATTTGTTCTGCTGCTGTTACTCCATCCATTTCTCCTTGTAACATTACATCCATTAATATTAGATTTGGTTGCTTTTCTGCTGCCATTGAAATTGCTTCTTCGCCGGAAGAAACAATATCAACAACTGCATAACCCATGGTTCTGAGACTATCTGCTAAATCTTCAGCAATAATACTTTCGTCTTCAACAATCATAATCTTTAATTTTGACATTATTTATTCGCCTCTATAATTGATGACTATTTACACTATAAAATTTTATTTTAAAAACTGTTCCTACTTCATTAACTCTCTCAATTTCTCCTTTAAGTTGTCTTACTAATGAGCAAACTAAACGTAATCCTAAAGAACCAGAATTTTGATAGTCTAAATCTTCTGGAAAACCAATGCCATTATCACCAACTTGGAGAATAAATTTATTTTTATTATTCTGCTCGTAATTGAAATCTATATAAATATCTCCTACAGATTCTTCTGGAAAAGCATATTTGAGAGAATTAGAAACAAGCTCATTAATTATTAAACCACAGGGTACTACGGTGTCAATATTTAAGAAAACAGGAACTATTTTGACATTTAATTTCACGCCTCTTGCTTTGACTTCATAAGCTTGGAAGATGTGAGAAGCTAGGTTGCGAATATATTCACTAAAATCAATTCTGGATAAATCTTTTGATTGATAGAGATGTTCATGAACCAGAGCCATTGATCTAACTCTGTTTTGACTCTCTTTTAGCATTTCCATAACATTTTCATCTTGAATATATCTAGACTGTAATCTCAACAAACTAGAAATTACTTGTAGATTATTCTTAACCCGATGATGAATTTCTTTTAATAGTACCTCTTTCTCTGCTAAAGATGCTTTTATTTGTTCCTCATTTCGTTTCCGCTCCGTAATATCACGAATTACAGCTTGGATAACTCTATTTTTGAATAACTTTTTCTCTCCATTTACTTCATAGGTTTCTCCTACCCTCATTGCAGTCAACAAAACTTCTACTGGAAATTCTGAATTATCTGTTCTCTTGACGATCCACTCAAAATGATTATTACCTTTGCATATTGCTTGGACTATTTTTGTTTTAAGTAACTGCTGTGATGGTTGCTGATTTTGTTGATATTCTGGATAAAAATCTGTTAGTTTTCTAGTTAAAAATTCTTCTTTTTGATTCAAACCTAACATGGTTAAAGTAGCACTATTACAGTCAATAAACCCTTTTTTATCTAGTAGAATTACAGCATCACTTGTTGCTTCATAAAGACTACGAAATTTTCTTTCAGATTCTTTGAGTGAGGTAATTAATTTTATGTTCATTGCCTCTGCTTGTTTCCGATCGCTAATATCTATTCCGACTGAAACTACTGCTTTTCCTCGGTCATATTTCTGAACTACAATCAGGTAATTTTTTACAGTACCATTCACTTTAGTTTCAACTTCCTGAGAGATTTGTTGTTCTGAGCTAGCAAAAAATTCATTAATAGATTTAACGAAACCTGAACTACTTCCAAGAAAACCTATTTCTTGACCAATAAATGTTTCTGGGAGTAAATTAAAACTACTTGCTAGTTTCTTGTTTACCCCTATATATCGTAAGTCTGAACTAATCCAAGAAATGAACCAAGGTACAGCATCTAACACTGCTTGTAGCTGGTCTTTAGCTTTTTGGAGAGCTTCTTCTGATTTTTTGCGTTCAGTTATATCTGTAGCAGTACCAATAACACCTTCGAAATTTCCAAATTTATCTTTTAAAGTAATCGCATTAAAGTTAAGATACACAGGTTTTCCATCTTGGCGTTTATGAATTGTTTCCCACTGTAAACTAGAACAATTATCTCGATCAAAGATTGGTATTTGTAGGATATTTATTGCTTCTGGTTCTGGTGTAATTTTTTCGACTTCTTGTTGATAAATAAAATCTGTTAGGAAACGACCTATTATTTCGGCTGGTTCATAACCATAAATGTGTTTAACTGCTTGATTAACAAAAGTAAAACGCCCCTGAGTATCCAGAGACCAAATTAAATTTTGGGAAGTTTCTACCAGATGCCTATATTTTTTCTCACTTTCTGCTAATGCTTGTTCTACTCGTTTTCGTTCTAGAGCATTAATAAACATTTCTCCCATAATTCTTAACAGAGCAATAATATCTTCTGACCAGTTTTTTTCTTCTCTAACTGAGTCGAAACCTAAAAATCCGATAGAAATGCCACAATATGCCATTGGTACAACAATTAAAGATTTTATGGATTGGGAGCGCAAAAATTTTTTAGTCATGCATTTTTCTTTTGACAGTTTAGCTGTACTGGGAATATAAATTGTTTCTAGCTTCTGTATTTGTTCTTCCCATTCTCCTAATGCTCTGATTGGTATTTGTTTTCTTTGTTGAATTTGTGGTTTAATTCCCGTGGCACACCACTCGTAATTATTGTTGATATAGTTACCTGTTTCATCCAATAAAAATACATAGCTACGATCGACTCCGCTAAAGGTTCCTATCCATTCCAGGGCTACTTGAATACCTTGATCGATTTCGTCAGGAGCTAAATTAATAAAGTGGGTTGATAGAGTTGTAATTAATTCTTCAAAATTTAGTCTATATAGTAGTTCTTCTCTCGCTTGCTTGTGTCTGACAATTTCGTCTATAAGTTCTTCATTTGATGCTCTTACAGCAGATGTTCTTTCCTCAACTTTTCCTTCTAGTTCTTGTTGAGTTTTATGGAGTTCTAATTTGGTTATTTTGCTGGCTGTGATATCAATATTAATTCCTCTTAATCCTTCTATTTTACCGGTTTCTGAAATTTGGGGAATTACTCTGGTTTCATATCCGATATCTTCTGCTTCCCAAAACCATTTAACTTGATTCCCTGCCATTGCCAAGTCGATTTTATCCAATATTTCTTGATTGTTTCTGTATAGATAAAAAATTGAATATCCCACTAATTTCTCTGTTTTTCTTCGTACTTGTTGGGGTTGACCCTTGACAAAAGTAAATATACCTTTGCTATCTACTTCCCAAATAATTATAGATGTTTGATTAATTATTGTTTGTAAACGTACTTCACTTTTTTTGAGAGCATTTTTAGTGCACTGATGTTCTGCTTTCTCTTTTTTTAACTCTTCTGTCAACTGAGCTAAATTTTGCTCTAATTTTTTCACAACGCTATACATAATTGACATTAATTTTAGGGAAGGACAATATCTATAAAAAATAACTTAAAATAGCATAACTATAAATATTTAATTTTAAGCTTTCTTGATTTAGCTTCAAATTAAAGTCTTTATTCTCAATATACTAAGCTATATATTAGCAAGCTATATTTATTCTATAATATAGCTTTTATTAAATTCGTGAAGTACACAAGTTTTTAATTTTAGGAAATAGCTTAACTAGAAACAGGGAATAGAAAAGACAAAAATACTATATCTAATAAATATCAGAACCACTAATTAGCCTAAAGACAAAAATACTATATCTAATAAATATCAGAACCACTAATTAGCCTGGTGTAATTAAATGTTATTATGTCCGAAGCGACTGGAAGGGAGTGGAAGGAAATAATCTCAAGGGTTGAGGCTGCATAAACATTTTGTTACATATTCATATTGAGGTTTATTTACGCCTACCTAACTTATATAAATTTTTTAGTCCTTCATTACTCTCCTATAGTTCTCTGTCAAGATTAATTTCAGGCATAAACCATGAAATTTTCTCCCTTGTCTACGTTTCCCTATTGATCTTCCTTAGTCTTGTCTCAACCCATCATTTCAAAATTAACAGATCAATAGACTAAGGCTGCGGTATTCAGAATATTAAAATATGTAATAATCGGGCAAATATTATCTAAAATCTAATCAACAACTCATATTGGAAAAAACGTTTAAAAATTGTCAGTAATTATATTACTCTAAAAGAATTGCCTAATCTAAACCAACAAGTCCAAATAGACAATGACAAAAAAATTAGGTCAATAGCCTATCCTTTGAAGAGGATGAAAAAAATCAACTTCAGTATTTCAAGCATAGGACTTCAGTCGGAGGTACTGATAACTGATAACTGATAACTGAAATGACCTTACCGGAATCAAGCAGAGTAAAGTTTACTGATGATATAAATATCTTTGGCATTTTGAATGGAATGTGGCAAGTATCAGGTGCTCATGGGCGTATCTATCCAAAAGCTGCTATTCAAAGTATGTTTAATTATATGGATATAGGTTTTACTACTTGGGATTTAGCAGACCATTATGGCCCAGCGGAGGATTTCATCGGAGAATTTAGACAACAATTACATAGATAATAGGGGAGTAGAGTATTTATCTAACTTACAAGCTTTGACAAAGTGGGTGCCAAGACCCATAAAAATACCGAAAAAGTTAGTTGAGAAAAATATTGATATTTCCCGCAAAAGAATGAATGTGGATACTTTGGATTTAATTCAATTTCATTGCTGGGAATATCAAAATAAAAATTATTTAGATGCTCTTAATTATATGGCGGAGTTGCAGTCGGAGGGAAAAATTAAGCATCTCGCTTTAACTAATTTTGATACTGAACATCTGAAGATTATTGTTGAGAGTGGAATTAAAATAGTTTCTAATCAAGTTCAATTTTCTTTAGTATTCCGTCGTCCTTTGGTAAAAATGGTACAGTTTTGTCAAAAGCATAATATTAAACTTTTGCCTTATGGTAGATTATGTGGTGGTTTATTGTCAGAAAAATATTTAGATTCCCCAGAATCTCAAAATAGAAACCTTGATACTGTTAGTTTGAGAAAGTACAAAAATATGATTGATATGTGGGGAGGTTGGAGTCTATTTCAAAAATTATTAAATCTGCTCAAAAAAATTGCTGATAAGTATAAAGTGAGTATCTCAAATGTGGCAGTTCGGTATGTTTTAGAACAGCCAACTGTAGCAGGTGCAATTGTCGGAGCAAGGCTGAGTATTTCAGAAATTTTTCAAGATAATTATCGAATTTTTGATTTTAATTTAGATGTAGAGGATTATCGACAAATTAATGATTTAACTGGAGAATCACGGGATTTGTTTAAGTTAATTGGTTACTGTGGTGATGAATATCGAAATAATGGATAATTGATAATGAATAATGGATAGGCGCGCCAGTAGTGGACATAGAAAGCTAAAATAGTGCATTAGATTTGCCATTGTAGCTGGAGAAAGTTATCTCTTAAAAATTTATTATTGCAACATTTAAGATGAAACAGTCTAGTACTGAAATAGCCTTTTTATATTTGCTTTTTTAGCTTGCTTGATAGTCAACAATAATACTCATAAAAGGATTGAAAAATATGTCTGATTCATTTACTTCAGAAATTAGCGATCGCATTTGTTCTCACATGAATGAAGATCATCAAGATGCGGTACTTTTGTATGCTAAAAAATTTGGTAGTTCCCCCAATGCTACAACAGCAAAAATGCTTTCTATTGACGCTCTAGGTATGAACTTAACTGCTGAAGTTAGTGGGGAAAGTTTACCTATAAGAATTGAATTTGACCATACTTTAAAGGATGCTGAAGATGCTCATTATACTCTTATTGATATGGTCAAACTAGCTCGTACTCAAAAATAAAACATCAGTAGTATACAAAACTCAAAAGTCAATAATTAAAAGTAGGATAGTGTTTGCTAAAGATTTTAAGAGATTAGGATTTTAGGTAATTATTTCACATAATTGGCATCAAAACTATTTATGGCATTATTTAAGTGAATGGTATGACTCTTCTGCTCTAGGATGGTTTGATGGAGGAGTAACTCACTCCTAGTTGAGTATTTCCAGATTCTGGAAACTCTACTATTGCGTATAGAGTAATAGTGATGAATAATTTTTTGATTTTGAATTAATAAATTAACTTCTCTTTATTTATCTAGAGCGATCGCT